>CAYNFN010000303.1:0-12375 GCA_964396485.1 uncultured Alcaligenaceae bacterium | reverse complement strand
GATCGCCGCGCAACAGGTTGTAGCGCGACTGGGTGTCCTGCCAGAATTGGCGTATCGCGTTCGCCACGTTCTGATGCAGGTACACCTGCGTTCCGGGCGGAAGGTAATCGGCGAGCGTCGCGGTGGATTCGAAGAACAGCGGCAGGTAATACTCGATTCCCGCGGGGATGAAACCCTGGCTCATGTCCTTGTACAGGCGGCTCTTTGCGGGATCGCCTTCGAACTTTTCGCGGAAACGCTGGCGAAAAGTGATGCGGGCGTTGTCGTCGGTGGGGAACTCGCGCGCCGGCAGCAGCCGCACCTCCTTGACCTTGTAGATGCTGCGCTGCGTGTCCACGTCGAAGGAACGGATGCTCTCGACCTCGTCGTCGAACAGATCGATGCGGTAGGGCAATGCACTGCCCATCGGGAACAGATCGATGACGCCGCCGCGAAAGCTGAACTCTCCGGGCGAGACTACCTGGGTGACGTGCGAGTAGCCGGCCAGCGTCAACTGCCTGCGCAGCGAGTTCGCATCGAGTTTTTCGCCCTGCTTGAGGAAAAATGTGTAGGCCGCGAGATAGGACGCCGGTGGCAGGCGGTACAGCGCGGTGGTGATTGGCACCACGGCGACGTCGAAGGCTTCGTGGGTGATCTGGTAGAGCGTCGCGAGGCGCTCGGAAATCAGGTCCTGGTGCGGCGAAAAGCGGTCGTAGGGCAGCGTTTCCCAATCCGGCAGCAGGAATACGCGCAGCGTCGGGTCGAAAAAGGCGATTTCCTCGCGCAGCCGCTCTGCATCCTGCGCAGTCTCGGTGACGATCGCCAGCGGGCGCGCGCTGCGCGCCAGTTCAGCGAGCGCCAGTGCGTCTGCGGATCCATGCAGCGGTGGAAAGGTGACGCGCGACCCCGGGGTCGGGGTCAGCGGAGGCAGAAGCATCGTTGCGGCCTGAAGAATAGCCGCGATTATAGAGGATCGCGGCGGCTCCTCGGGACGCCGCTGTTGCAGAGCTTCCCTAGAAGAACTCGTACTCGAGCCGCAGTATTGCGCGGTTGTCGCTCGAGACCGAAGTCTCACCGAACAGGTAGGCCGCGCTGTAAACGAGCTTGTGGGTCCCGCCCAGCCCGACCGAGCCGTATACCGCCGGTCCCGCCCAGTGTTCCTGCTCGTTGAACGAACCGAAGTCACCGAAATGTCCCGGCTCGCCGAATGCCTCGATCGCCGGCTCGAATCGCGGGTGCAGCAGGTATTTCAACCTGGCAGCATAGGCGAACGTGGTATCCGAAGAGCTGCCGCTGCCGACCTCGCGTTCAAGAAAAAGATTGACGGTTCCGACCCAGCGGTCGACGGTTTTTTCCATGATCGGTGCGATGACGAGTTCATCCGGGTTGCCGTGCGGGGTGGCTTCGTACTCGACCAGCAGCCCGAAATCGGCCCAGTACTTTCCCTGCTCGGTTAACTGGAAACGGTTCTCCCATTCGATCGCTTCATGCTCGTAGGAGCCTCCCGGCGCCTTCTCGTAAGTGCTGTAGATCTCGCTGAACCAGAAATCGGTGAAGCCGCGCCCCACGCCGAGCTTTTGTTTTTCCTTGCCGTCGCGCGAGGAATCGTCATCGAAATCGCGGAAGCCGCGATACTCGATCTCATTTTCGCCCTTGACCACCGCAGGCGAATAGACCTTGAAGGGCGCCGCGTCGGCGGGCGTCGGTGCCGCCGCGACGAAGAGCGCGGTGACGGCGGCAAGGGCGACGGCGGAAAGTGCGGGCGTTCCCGAAACGGGCAGGGGACGGCCAACCGTGAACATCAAACCTCCGATGATAATAATTGTCAGGATATAAACGAGGACTTGTATACCGGCGGGCTGGGCCACATAGCCCACCAGCGCGTGCAAAAACTGTCCGGTAATGGAGCCCTCGTCCACCAGCCACGAGGTATCCCAGAGTTGCTCGCCGAGAGAAGGCAGCAGGCCCGCTTGCAGGAGAAACCCGGCCGCCTGGGCGGCGAGTCCCGCGGCCAGTAACAGGATCATGATGCCGGTGACGGTGAAAAAATGGCGCAGCGGTATACCCAGGATGCCGAAGTACAGCAGCGTGCCCACGAGGATGCCGGCACCGAGCCCCGATAGTCCACCAGCCGTCATGCTGGCGGCATCGCCACCGCTGGCCGCGATGCCGTAGAGAAACAGCACCACCTCCGCGCCTTCGCGCAGTACGGCAAGCCCGATGACACTGCCCAGGACCCAGACGGGGAGGGCGCCGGCGGCAACTCCTCCGCCGACGGCTTTCATGCGTGCCGACATTTCGCGCCCATGGCGGCTCATCCACACGTTGTGCCAGCCGAGCATGAGCACCGCCGCGCCAAGAATCGTCGCGTTCAGAATTTCCTGACCGATGCCAGTTGCGGCTTCGGCAATTTGTCGCGCCAGTGCGGCGATGACGATTGCGCCGACAATCCCGGCAGCAATGCCGGATGTGGCGATGAGGGCGCGGCGTTGCACCCCACGGCTGGCGGCAAGAACGACGCCGATGATCAGGGCGGCTTCGAGCGCCTCGCGGAAGACGACCAGTGCGGTGGCAAACATGCTCTTGTCGCCCTACTTCGCGACGATACGGCCTTGCGCCGTATCCTGGTGGAACTCGCCGAAAATTTCATAGCTGCCCGGTTTCAGCGGTCCGATGAATATCGTCGCCTTCGACTTACCGGGTATGATTTTCTCGCGGTTCAGAGAATGACTCTCGAACTCTTCGGGGGTGGGATCCTGGTTGTCGACGATGAGTTTGATTTTCTGACCCGAAGGAACCTGAAGGACGTCTGGGACGATTCGGTGGTCCTTAAAAACGATGGTGTAGGTTTCCTGGGCGGAAGCGGAGACCGCAACCAGTAGGGAAAGAGCGAGCAAAGCCACAACAAGGGGAAATCGCGTAAGCATGTCTTCTCCTGATCGAAATTAAGAACGTAATACAAATGATAGTCAATTGCATTTACAAGTCAAGTCGGATGTGATTGGACCTGCCAATCGAAGTTCAACAACTTGAATGGATGCAGGATTTCTTGCTCGGCCAGTGCTGTCGGTTGATAATGCAGGTCTTTCGCCAATGCCTCGATACTTCGCCCTCATCCCGGCGGCCGGTGCCGGCAGCCGCATGGGCCAGACCCTGCCCAAGCAGTACCTGCCGGTACTGAATCGACCGCTTCTTTATCACTCGATCGCGCGCCTGTGCGCGCACGCGCTGGTGGAGCGCGTCTATGTCGTATTGGCAGCCGCTGATCGATCGTTCAGAGAGTACGACTGGAATCCGTTCGTCGCGAAGCTGGTGCCGCTTTACGCGGGCGGAGAATCACGCGCCGAGACGGTACGCAATGGCCTGCAGCGAATCCACAAGGAGGTCGACGCCGACGACTGGATCCTGGTCCACGACGCCGTGCGTCCGTGCGTCACGTTGGCACTGCTTGACCGCTTGATCGGTGAAATCGGTGCGGATCAAACCGGCGGCCTGCTCGCTGTGCCGCTTGCCGATACACTGAAGCGCGCAAATTCTAGTGCGCGCGTGGTGGCTACCGAGCCGCGCGCTGGACTATGGCAGGCGCAGACCCCCCAGATGTTTCGCTATGGCTTGTTGACTCGCGCTCTTCAGTCCGTGGATCTTGCAGATATGACCGATGAGGCCTCGGCAATCGAGAGGCTGGGAATGCAACCGCGGCTGATTGCCTCGGACATCACCAACCTCAAGGTGACCTATCCGGAGGATCTGGCGCTTGCCGAGTTGATTCTGAAGAACACATGAACCGCCAAGACGCCAAGAGCGCCAAGACTTCTGCGAACGCATACTTCGTGAAGGCGTGCAGCGCGTCGTTCTCACCGATTAGATTGCTTGGCGCTCTTGGTGTCCTGGCGGAGAAAGGGGTCTAGATGAGAATAGGGCAGGGATTCGATGTGCATGCGCTGGTGGCGGGACGAGCGCTGATCATCGGCGGAGTTTCCATCCCCTACGAGAAGGGATTGGCGGGACACTCGGACGCGGACGTGTTGTTGCACGCGCTCTGCGACGCGCTGCTGGGCGCCGCGGCGCTCGGTGACATCGGTCGTCATTTTCCCGATACCGATCCCGCATATCGCGGCGCGGACAGCCGTTGGCTATTGCGTGAGGTCGCCGCCTTGCTGGAGAAGAATCACTTCCATGTGATCAATGTGGACGCCACCATTATCGCCGAGGCACCGAAAGTGGCCCCGCATATACCCGCGATGGTCGCCAACATCGCGGCCGATCTGGCCATCGCCAGGGAGCGTGTAAACGTGAAGGCGAAGACCACCGAGAGGCTTGGCTTTGCCGGCCGCGGTGAGGGCATTGCGGCGGAGGCGATCGCCCTGATCGAATCGCAACCGCCGGTGGAATTTGGCCGCCGTTGAATCCGCAAAGATTGCGCGTTTTTTACGCGCTATGGCCGGATCGGAGCGTCAACAGTGCTCTTTCCGAGACGGCGCGACGCATGCATGGCGTGGTCAGCGGCAGACGCGCCCGCGATGACAGCCTTCACCTCACGCTCGCATTTGTCGGTGACGTTGACAGCGTACGGCTCCCAGAATTGCTGGCGCCGCCGGCTGTGTTGACCGTTGCCCGGTTCACGCTGACGCTCGAACGCTGGGGTTGTTGGCCGCGCAACGGCATCGCCTGGGTTAGGCCGTCGCGCGTGCCCGATCCGCTGCACGAACTGGCCGCGGGTATGGAAGCCTGGTTGCGTGACGCGGGATTCGAGATGGAAGTGCGGCCCTTCAATCCGCATGTGACGCTGGTCAGGAAGGCGCAGTGTGCGCCCTTGCCAGACTCGACACCGAGCATAGAGTGGCAAGTCGAGGACTTTGTTCTGGTGCGATCGAGGCCCGCGCCCGACGGCTCACGCTATGAAACCATCGGCCGCTGGCCTTTGTTGAACCTGAATTCTTGAGCCACAGAGGCATGGAAAAATTCAAACCGGAAAGTCTCACCACCTTCGTGGTGAGATTCTAGGTTTTCGTTTGCGGCGAAAGATGTTGTTGAGACCTATGCTGCATTCTGGGTATCGGTGGGCAGTTCGACCCGGGCCTCCAATCCGCCGCCCTCGCGTCGCAGCAGCTTGACGTTGCCGCCGTTCATGCGGGCGGCGCGCTCGACGATCGCCAGTCCAAGTCCGGAGCCCTTGCCACCGCTACGCGAAGCCTCAAGCCGGGTGAAAGGTTGCATCACTCGCCAAACTTCCGATTCCGAAATGCCGGGGCCGCGATCGAGGACGCGAACCAGCGCATGTCCGTCGACGCATTCGGTCCGGACTTCGACCTCGCCGCCGCCGTAACGCAGCGCATTGTCCACCAGGTTGGTCACCATCCTCTGGGTCGCAGTCGGTTTCAGCGTAAGGGGGGGCAGCGTGCCCAGATTGGTGTTCACCGATTTGCCCATGCGCGAAAATCGCTCGCACACGCTGGAGACGATCTGGTTGAGATCCTCACCGCTCCGGGACGGTTCGTTACCGCCCTCGCGGGCAAAGTCGAGGAACTGGTTGATGATCGTGCCCATGTCCTCTATATCCTGGATCATGCCGTTCTTCAATCCGTGATCTCCGGCCTCGCCGAGCATCTCGATGCCCAGCCGCAGCCTGGACAGCGGTGTGCGCAGATCGTGGGAGATTCCGGCGAGCAGGACCGCGCGATCGCTGTCCAGTTGCTTCAGGTTGGAAGTCATCTGGTTGAATGCGTGGGACAGCGTCTGAATTTCCGTGGGGCCTTTTTCGTCGAGCGGAGGGGGTGTCTTGCCGGCGCCGATTTGCTCTGCGGCCGCGGCAAGCGCCCGCAGCGGCCGGTTCACGCGCAACATCAGCAACAGTCCGCCGGCGATTGCCAGCGTCAGCCCGAATATGCTCCAGCCGGTCCAGGCCCAGGCCGAGGCGGAACCGCGCGATTCGGGCGGGAATACCACCCAGTAGGCCTGGTTCTTGACTTTGATCTTGATCCACAGGGCGCGCGTAGCATCCTCCAGCAGCACCAGTGCCTGCGCATCGTCGGCGACCTCGCGCTTCAATGCCTCGCCGATGGCGCTCAGTAGTGGAGATTGCGGCAGCGCTACGTCCGCATCGTCCCAGGCGGTGGCCGGCAACAGCTTGATGTTGTGGTGTGCCGGGAGTTTTTCGCTGAATTTGCGGCGGACAGCAGGCGGCATGGTTTCCAACGCCACGCTCACGGTGCTGATCACACCGGCAATCTGGCTGGCGAGGTATTCGGACTGGGTGCGCACGTTGTAGGACCGGTACAGGCCGAACCAGATCAACTGGCTGACCACCAGCAGCGCCGAGATCAGCAGCACCGAGCGGGACAGCAGGGATTGCGGAACCCAGTTCATGACATGACCGAAGAGCTATTAGTGTCCAGTTCCGCTAATTCGCGGCTGAAAACCCGGCGAGAATCGGCGCCATGCTGTGTTACGAGTCCTCGCCGTGGGGCCCGCCACTGTCAAGGACTCGCGCCTTGCCTGACGCCGATTTCGCGGGTTTTCCAATCGATGAGGGATTGCTGCCAAATAGATCATGGGGCTGGCTTCCAAGGTTGAGAGTTATCCCACGAATTAGCGGAACAGGACACTAGCGGGATTCGTCGGGAACGAAAACGTAACCCACGCCCCATACCGTCTGGATGTAGCGTGGATTGGCCGGATCGTCCTCCAGCAGTCGCCGCAGGCGCGAGACCTGTACATCGATGCTGCGGTCAAAGACGCCGTACTCGCGTCCGCGGGCGAGTTCCATCAACCGGTCGCGCGACAGCGGTGTGCGCGGATGCTTGACCAGCGCCTTGAGCATGGCGAATTCGCCGGTCGTCAGCCCGACGTGCTTGCCGTTGCGGGTGAGCGTGCGGGTGGCAAGATTGATCTCGAAAGGGCCGAATCGCACCGGCGCCTTGCTGTCGTCGGGAGCGCCGGGCAGGACCGATGCCGGCGACTGACGGCGCAAGACCGCGTTGATCCTTGCGACCAGTTCGCGCGGGTTGAACGGTTTCGGCAGATAGTCGTCTGCGCCGATATCGAGTCCGGCGATGCGGTCCGCTTCATCGCCTTTCGCCGTAAGCATGATGATCGGTGTGCGCTTTCCCCCAGTGCGAAGCCGGTGGCAGATGCTCATGCCGTCTTCGCCGGGCAGCATCAGGTCGAGGATGATCATGTCCACGTTTTCCTTGCCCATCACCCGCTCCATCGCGCTGCCGTTGGCCACGGCGTGCACGCCGAAACCCTGTTCCGCGAGGTAGCGGTTCAGCAGATCGCGCAGGCGTTGGTCGTCGTCTACTACCAGGATGTTTGTGATCGCGGCGTTCATGTCGGTTCTGGTCGTCTGCAGCATACCTGCAAATTATGAATCAGTTGACGGCGCCCATGATAGCGCCGGGAACAGGTTATTCTTGTCCCATGAACCAGCGCATACAGGTGCTGCAGGGCGACATCACCCGCCAGCACGTGGATGCGATCGTCAATGCCGCCAACGCCTCCCTGCTCGGGGGCGGGGGCGTGGACGGGGCGATTCACCGGGCCGCGGGGCCGGAACTGCTGGAGTTTTGCCGTGGACTTGGAGGCTGCCCGACCGGCGAGGCGCGCATTACGCCGGGATTCCGTCTGCAGGCGCGCTGGGTCATCCATACCGTCGGCCCGGTCTGGCGCGGCGGCGGCGACAATGAGGACGATCTGCTCGCGCGCTGCTATCGCAACAGCCTGGCGCTCGCCGTGGCGCACCAAGGGCGAACCGTCGCCTTACCGCAGATCAGCACCGGGGTCTACGGCTTCCCGTTGCCCCGGGCCGCAGGGATAGCCATCGTTGAGATCGCGGAGTTTTTGTCGCGGGAGACGCGCATCGAGGAAGTTCGCTGCGTCTGCTTCAATGAGGATTCGTACGCGGCGGTCACCGAGGCGCTGGCCGGCCTGCGCTGACACGCGGCACTCCCTGGAACGATCGACGACATGGATACGCTGGACGGCGACTACGATCTACTGGTGATCGGCGGCGGAATAAACGGGGTGGGTGTGGCCCGCGATGCCGCCGGCAGGGGCGTTCGCGTCGCCCTGTGCGAACGCGGCGATCTGGGCGGCGCGACCTCGATGGCGAGCAGCAAGTTGATTCACGGCGGCCTGCGCTATCTGGAGCAGCGGCGGTGGCGGCTGGTACGCGAGTCGTTGGCGGAACGCGAAGTGCTGATGCGGCTCGCGCCGCACCTGGTGAGGCCACTACGCTTCGTCCTTCCCCACGCTCCGGGACTGCGGCCGAAGTGGATGATCCGTGCCGGTTTGTGGCTCTATGACCGTCTCGGCGGCGCCAGCACTCTGCCGCGAAGCCATGCGGTCGATCTGCGCAGGCCCCCGTTCGACGACGATCTCGACCCCCGCTTCGGCAGCGGATTCTCTTACTCGGATTGCCGGGTGGACGATGCGCGTCTGGTCGTGGTCAATGCGCTCTCGGCGCAAACTCTCGGGGCGAAAATCCTGCCGCGCACCGCCTGCGTGGGTCTCACCGACACGGGAAACGGCTGGCGCGCCGATCTCGAGGCTGCCGATGGACGGCGCGGTTTTTTGTCGGCCAAAGCCGTCGTGAACGCCGCCGGACCCTGGGTCGAACAATTGTTGCGCGAAATCGCCGGACTGCATTTGCGGGTCCAGGTTCGGCTGGTCAAGGGCAGCCATATCGTCGTGCCGCGCAGGATCGCTGGCGACCATGCCTATATATTGCAGAACCACGACGGCCGAATTGTTTTTCTCCTGCCGTTCGAACGCAGATTCACTCTGATCGGCACTACAGAGGTGGTGCTCGCGCAACCGCCCGCGGCCATGGAGGTATCGGATGATGAAGTGCGCTATCTGTGCGACGCAGCGAACCGTTATCTGAGGAAGCCAATACACGCTGGCGACGTCGTGTGGCGTTACGCCGGAGTGCGGGCGCTACACGACGACGGCAAGGCGAGCCCCACCGTGGTCACGCGCGAATATGTCCTGCAGCTCGATCACGCCGGCAGCGGTGCGCCCATCCTATCCGTATTCGGGGGCAAGATCACGACTTACCGCCGCCTTGCCGAGCACGCGCTGGAAAAACTTTCCTCGGTTCTGGCGATTCCGGGCCGTCTCTGGACCGCGACTGCGCCGCTTCCGGGTGCCGCGACAGGAAACTTCGATTACGTGGAATTTCTGAAGAGCATGCTGACACGCTGCGCCGCGTTGCCTACCGGGCTGGTCGAAGGCATCGTGCGGCGTCACGGATCGACTGCAATTGAATTGATCGGCGACGCACAGAACGTCAACGACCTGGGTGCACACTTCGGCGCCGGATTGACTGCGCGCGAAGTGGATCATTTCATCGACAGGGAATGGGCGCGCACCGCGGAAGACGTGCTGTGGCGGCGCAGCAAGATCGGCCTGCACCTGAGCGACGCGGAACGCGCCGCCGTGGAGGACTACGTTAATCGCCGGATCGCCCGCTGAGCGCGTTCACGCAAGCATGGCCGCGAAGCGTTCGGCTTCCATCGGCCGGCCGCCGAAGTAGCCCTGGTAAGCCTCGCAGCCGAGCGCACGCAGAAGATCGAGCTGGCCCTGGGTTTCCACACCTTCGGCAATCACCGTCATGCGCAGGCTCTTCGCCAGGTTGATGATCGCCTGCACGATCGCGGAATCGTTCAGGTCGTGCGGCAGGTCCTCGACGAAGCTGCGGTCGATCTTGAGTTTGTCGATCGGGAAGCGTTTCAGATAATTCAGGCTCGAGTAGCCGGTGCCGAAGTCGTCGATGGACAGACTCACCCCCATGTCATGCAGCATCTCCAGCGTTTTTGCGGTTCCCTTCGGGTCCTGCATGATCGCGTTCTCGGTGAGTTCGATTTCGAGCTGATGCGCCTTGAGCTTATGGCGGGCGAACGCCGCCGCCACGCCCTGGACCAGGTTGGCGCGGCGGAACTGGAACGCCGAATAGTTGACGGCCACAGGGACCACCCGCAGCCCCTTTGTCTGCCAGGCGTTGATCTGACGGCAGGCCTCGTTCAACACCCACTCGCCGATGAGATGGATGATGTCCGATTCTTCCGCCAGAGGAATGAAACTCTCCGGAAACAGCAGTCCGCGCTCCTCGTGGTTCCAGCGCACCAGCGCCTCGGCACCCAGCAACTTGCCATTGGCGGTGTCGAGCTGCGGCTGATAGTGAAGCACCAGTTGATCGCGCTCGATGGCGCGGCGTAGCTTGTTGGCCAATACCAGGCGTTCGGCCACCGGTGCGGTCAGCTCCGGCGTGAAGAATTCGTAGCGGTTGCGGCCGCTTTTCTTTGAGTGGTACATCGCCGCATCCGCGTTGCGGATCAGATCCTCCATGGTCTGCCCGTCGTCGGGATAGACGCTGATGCCGACGCTTGCCGACATCTGGATTTCCTGCGTTTCGAGCAGGAACGGTTCCTCGAATGTGGCGAGCACCTTGCCCGCGACCAGCGCCGCCTCGGCCGGTTCGCGCAATGCCGACAGGACGATGAGGTACTCGTCGCCGGCGTGCCGGCACGCCGTATCGGTCTCGCGCACGCAGCCGCGCAGCCGTGCCGCCACGGTCTGCAACAGGATGTCGCCGGCGCGGTGCCCGAAGGAATCGTTGACATACTTGAAGTGGTCCAAGTCGATGAACAGCAGCGCAACCCTGGTCTGCATGCGCTTCGCCGATGCCAGCGCCTGTTGCAGGCGGTCCTGAAACAGGGTGCGGTTGGGCAGGCCGGTGAGCAGGTCGTGGTGGGCAAGGAAGCGCACCCGCGCATCCATGTCCTTGCGCTGGGACACGTCCTCGGTTACCCATAACACCTTGATCGGCTCGCCCTCCAGATCAAGCAACGCATCACCCTTGGTGCGCAGCCAGCGGTGGGTGCCGTCGGGACCGGACACCCGGTACTCGATGTCCAGGTTGCCGGTGCCGCCGAGGCATTCGTCGACTGCCTGTGTGAAACGGGGACGATCCTCGAGATGGATCGATTCGAGTAACTGTTGGTAGGGAACGTCCGGGTGGTCGCTGCGAATGCCGAACAGGCGCAGGCTCATTTCCGAAGCGCGCACCATCCCGCTTCGAACGTCGAACTCGCAGGTTCCAATCTCCGCAAAAGCCAGCGCGAGCTTCTCGCGGTCGAGACTGGCCTTGAGCGCATCGAGGGTGTTTCGGGTGACGGCCTGCGAATCGCGCAGCCTTTCCGACGATATCAGCAGCTCCGCGGTGGCGCTATGAAGCTTTTCGTTGGTTTCCTGCAAGAGTTGCTGGGCGGCTGCGAGGTTCTTTTTCAGGTCAGCCGGCCGCGCCGGCGTGGCCGCGATGGGTTTGCGCCCGCGAGGACTTGCGCGTTTGCCTGGCTTCGCCTTGTTTGCGGCGCGTCTTTTGTTCTTGATGGGGCTCACTCGGTGGGACTCAGTCGTTTTTTTTCCATGCTCGGCGCAATCGGGGAGTTGCGAACTGGTCGGATTGAGAGGGTCTCGTCATTTCAGCGCAAGCCCCGTGCCAGTGGCATTCTGAGTGATTCCCGCGCCACGGGCAACACAGCCGGCCTTTAAGCCGCCGTCCTGCTTTGCCGGGATCTCCAGCACCTCGATGCCGGCCGCAATCACTTCGGCAACGATGCCGTCCCCGGGAATCGTCGCAATTTCGTATGTTTTCATGAAAATCTTTCTGGCCACAGAGGACACAGAGAACACAGAGAGAAACCCAAATCTGTATAGGCACGGCACGTAGAGAAAAGGTAGCGCATACTGCGGAATCGTTTGGCCCGTTTCCTGTCTTTTCTTGCTTTCCTCTGTGAACTCTGTGGCAAAAAGCCTTTAGAAGTTGACGTTGTTCTTGCCCTTGAGCTTGAGAATCCTGCGTGCGTCGTCGGGCGTGGCGACTTCGAGACCGAGTTCTTCGAGGATGCGGCGGATCTTGGAGACCTGATCGGCGTTGGACGTGGCAAATTGGCCCTTGCCGATCCACAGGCTGTCTTCCAGGCCGACGCGCACATTGCCGCCCAAGACTGCGGATTGCGTAGCGATGACCATCTGGTTGCGTCCGCCGCCGAGCACCGACCACTGGTACTGGTCGCCGAACAGCCGGTCGGCGGTGCGCTTCATGTGCAGCACGTCCTCGGGGTGGGGGCCGATGCCGCCGCGGATGCCGAACACCGACTGGATGAAGAGCGGTGGCTTGACCAGTCCGCGATCGAGGAAGTGCGCCGCGGTGTACAAGTGGCCAATGTCGTAGCACTCGATTTCGAAGCGGGTGTCATTGGTGCTGCAGGACTCAAGGATGTGGGCGATGTCCTTGAAGGTGTTCTTGAAAATGCGCTCGTCGGAGCCGGCAAGATAGGGCTTTTCCCAATCGTGCTTGAATTCGGTGAAACGCTGCAGCATCTCGTACAGGCC
>CAYNFN010000302.1:0-2870 GCA_964396485.1 uncultured Alcaligenaceae bacterium | reverse complement strand
GCCAGCGGTTCGTCCAGCAGCAGGACGCGGGGCTTTGCCGCCAGCGCCATGCCGATCTCGACCAGCCTCTGTCCGCCGTAGGAAAGGCTGGAGATCAGCGCGTGCTCGGTGTTCTCGAGCCCGAGAAATTTCACCAGCTCGCGGGTTTCGGCGTTCACCTGCGGCAGGGTGCCGCTGTGCATCCAGGTATTGAAGCGCCGCGCATCGCGCGCTTGCACGGCCAAGCGCAGGTTCTCCCAAACGGACAGCGCCGGGAACAGGCTGGTGATCTGGAATGAACGCGCAAGGCCCTGTTTCACCACTTGCGCGGCGGGAAGGCCTGCGATCGGGGTATTGTCCAGAATGATGCGTCCGGCATCGGGAGCGAACATGCCGGAGATGATGTTGAACAGGGTGGTCTTGCCGGCGCCGTTCGGTCCGATCAGAGCATGCAGCTTGCGGTCGGCGAGCTTCAGATCCACCCCCGCGATCGCAGTGAAGCCGGCGAAGCGCTTTACCACGCCCGTGCAGCTCAGGATCGTGCCGGATACCGGCGGATGCTGGCGCAGAAAAGCAGGGATCTCCTGACCCGGCTGCGGGGTTACGCGCGCGGCCATCGCGCCGATTCCTTCCTTCTCCTTACGCAGAGGCGCCAGCAGGCGCGCGCCGACGCCGACCAGTCCCGAAGGCGAAAACAGGATGAAAGCCATGAAAAGAAGGCCGAACCAGAACTGCCATGCGGAGGTGTAGCCGGTCAGCACCTCGCGGAACATGATGTAGAAAAACGCGCCGAGGGTCGGCCCGAGGAAACTGCCGACACCGCCGAAGATGGTCATGGCGAGGATTTCCCCGGAGAAATTGACATGCACCGTGTCCGCGGAAACGAACAGTTTGAGAAAAGCCATCAGGCTGCCGCCCAGGCCGGTGACCGTGGCGGAGATTACGAAGGCCGCAAGCTTGTAACGCAGCACCGGATAGCCGATGAAACGGGCGCGGTTCTCGTTCTCGCGGATGGCTGCGAGTACCGAACCAAGCGGTGAGTGCACGACCCGCCACATGATCCAGGCAACGATAAATACGATCACCGCGATCAGGTAATAGAAAACCACCTGGTTATCGAGATCGAGTCCGAAAAACGGCACACGCTGGATCCCGGAAAGGCCGTTTTCGCCGCCGGTAAACGAGGTCCAGCGGTACACAACGTAGAAGGTAAGCGCGGTGAACGCGAGTGTGAGCAGTGAAAAGTACACGCCGCGCCGGCGCAGCACCAGGAAGCCGGCGACCAGGCCGAACGCGGCGGAGAACAGCACCGCGAAACCGAGCGGCAGCCACAGGCTGCCTTTGAACCAATGCATCTGCGACAGCGCAGTGGCATAAGCGGCCAGTCCGAAGAACATGCCATGACCGAAGGACAACAGCCCGGTGTAGCCGAGCAGGAGGTTGTAGCCCAGGCCGACCAGCGCAAAAATCGCGATCTCGGTTGCGATGCCCCAGGTAAAGCCGGTGCCGGTGACGACGTGCGGCAGCGCCAGCAGCGCCACCGTGGCGACGAAAAGCGGATGTCGGAAAAAATTGCCTGGCTTCACTCGAACTTCTCGAATTTCTCGCCCATTAATCCGCGCGGGCGAAACAGCAGGATCAGCACCATCAGCAGGTACATCGAGGCTTCCGCCGCGGGCGGGTAGTAATACACGGTGATGCCGCGCACGGCACCGACCAGCAGGCCGGCAACGACCACGCCCCAGAAACTGCCCAATCCGCCGATCACCACCACGACGAAAGTCGCGGTGAGGATTTCAGTGCCCATCGCCGGTTGCACGCCTGCGAGCGGCGCCGAAAGCACGCCCGCCAGGCCGGCAAGCGCTACCCCAAGCGCGAACACCGCGGTCAGGATCGGCCGCAGCGAGATGCCCAGCGCGCGCACCATCTCCGGATCGCGAACCCCGGCGCGCACCACCATTCCGAATGCGGTCTTGTTGAGCAACAGCCAGCACCCGGTCACGGCGGTGATCGCCACCGCGAGCACGAACAGGCGGTAATAGGAATAGATGAAATCGCCGAGAATCAGTTGTCCGCGAAGCTGCTCCGGCAGCGAGAACGGCAGGCCGGTGGTTCCCCAGATCATGCGCAGGCTCTGCTCGGCGGTCAGCGCCAGCCCAAATGTGAACAACAGACCCAGCATCGGATCCTTGTTGTAGAGGCGCCGCAGGGCAAAGCGCTCGATCAGGATGCCGATCAGCGCCACGCCGACCGGGGACAGCCCCATCGCGCCGAAAAAGCCGAATCGTCTTTCGATTTCGTAGGCGAGATAGGCGCCTACCGCATAGAACGCGCCGTGGGCGAGGTTGACGACGCCGCCGAGACTGAAGATCAGCGAAAGTCCCAGCGACAGGACGATGTAGTACGACCCGACCAGCAGGCCGTTGGCGATCTGCTCGAGAAGAAGCACGACTGAAACGGACTCAGCCGCGGCTCACGCTGCCGGCAGGCTGCAGGGGTTTTCCTGCTGCGTGGGCTGGATCAGCTCCAGCGACTCCTTGGAGCCCGGCACGGTCTCGACGACGTCGAAGATGTCCCACGGATCCTTCGACTTCGACTTGTCCTTCACCTTGACCACGTACATTTCCTGCAGCAACTGATGGTCCCAGTCGCGGAACTTGCCCTTGCGCGCTTTGAGCAGATCGAACTCCGCGCCTTTCTCCAGATGCTGGATGATCCTGGACGCCTCGGTGCCCCTGGTTTCCGCAACCGTCTGCAGCACGATGCGCACGCCGACGTAATCGCCCCAGGCCTGATTCTCCGGCGGTTGTCCGTACTTCTTCACGAAGCGTTCGCTAAAGGCCCGGGCCGAGGCAATGTTCAGACCGTGATACCACAGGCTCTGCCAGTGG
>CAYNFN010000301.1:0-8847 GCA_964396485.1 uncultured Alcaligenaceae bacterium | reverse complement strand
ACCGGTCGCGCGGCCCGCCTTGCAGCCGACCCGGCTCGGCGTGGTCTACTACGGCTCGACCAGCCCGGCGATGGAGGAAGCGCTCGATGCGCTCGAGCAGCAGGGGCTGCATTTCGATGCGCTGCGCATCCGCGCTTTCCCCTTCCACGAACAGGTTGCCGATTTCATCGCCGAGCACGACCAGTTGTTCGTGGTCGAGCAGAACCGCGATGCACAGATGCGCATGCTGATCGTCAACGAGTGCGGGGTGGATCCGGCCCGGCTGACGCCGGTGCTGCACTACGACGGCACGCCGATCACCGCCCGCTTCATCATCAAGGAAATGGCGGAAGACGTTGCCGCGTTGAACGTCAAACCGAAAATGAAGATGGTTTGACGAAGATGCGAGGTGCGAGGTATGAGGGGCGAGGGGCGAGGGGTGAGAGGTGAGGGGTGAGGGGCGAAAGGCGAGGGATAGATCAGGCGACTTGGCAAGAGAATGAACGCTAGCGATTTTCGGGAACTGGAAGTTTGGAAGAAAGCCAGAAGTCTGGCAATTGAGGTATACCGAATCACGTCGGATGGGCCGCTGGCAAAAGATTTTGGGCTTCGCGACCAGATGCGCAGAGCAGCAGTGAGCATATGCAGCAATATAGCGGAAGGTAACGACAGAAACTCGAATAAAGACACCGCGAGGTTCTTGTTCATGGCCAAGGGATCGTCGGCTGAACTGATGTCTCAGGCCGAGATTGCCTTCGGTGTTGGTTATCTCGGAAACGAGGATGCCGAAAAGTTAATCGGAAGTTGCGACGAAATTTCAAGAATGCTAAGAGGTCTAATCAAGCACCGGGAACACTCTATATGAGAGCAAAACCTACCGACATGGTGCGCTGGGATTCTGTAGAGTGTGGCTTGCCTCGCGCCTGTGTCTCGCACCTCAAACCTCGCACCTCAAACCTCGCACCTGAATTCCTATGACCTACATTGCCAAGCCCAGACTTCATCACCCCCGGCTTCCGCTCAACAAGCTCGGCTACACCCGGCGCGACTACGAGGGCGCGATCTCGACGTTGTGCGCCGGTTGCGGACACGACTCGATCAGCGCGGCGATCGTGCAGTCCTGCTTCGAGCTGGACCTGCCGCCGCACCGGATCGCCAAGCTCTCGGGAATCGGCTGCTCGTCGAAGACGCCGACCTATTTTCTCGGCAGTTCGCACGGTTTCAACAGCGTGCACGGGCGCATGCCCTCGGTGCTGACCGGCGCCAACCTCGCCAACCGCGACCTGATCTACCTCGGGGTTTCCGGCGACGGCGATTCGGCGTCGATCGGGCTCGGCCAGTTCGCCCACAGCCTGCGCCGCGGTGTGAACATGGTGTACATCGTCGAGAACAACGGCGTGTACGGGCTCACCAAGGGCCAGTTCTCCGCCACCTCGGACCGGGGCTCGAAGAGCAAGAAGGGCGCACTGAATGCCGACGCGGCGATCGACATGGTGATGCTGGCGATGGAACTTGGCGCTACTTACGTTGCGCGCGGCTTCTCGGGCGACAAGACGCAACTGGTGCCGCTGATCAAGGGCGCAATCGTGCACCGCGGCGCGGCGTTCATCGATTGCATCTCACCGTGCGTGGCGTTCAACAACCATGCCGGCTCGACCAAAGGTTTCGATTACGTGCGCGAGCACAACGAGGCGGTCAACCGGCTCGACGTGATGCTGCCCCGCGAACCGATCACCGCCGACTACGCGCCAGGCGAAATGGAGGAGGTCACGCAGCACGACGGTTCGGTGCTGCGGTTGCGCAAGCTCCACGCCGAGTACGACGTCCACGATCGCGTTGCCGCGATGAATTACCTGCAGGAGCGCAAGGCGGCCGGGGAAATCGTGACCGGGGTGCTGCACGTGGACCCCGATCCGGAAGACCTGCATGCGCACCTGGACACCGTTGAAACGCCGTTCAACAAACTGGCCGAAGCCGATCTCTGTCCCGGTGTCGAAGCGCTTGAGAAGTTCAACGTTCAACATCGGTGAAGGGTAATAAACCCAGGCGCGAGGCGCGAGGGAAGACAAGTCCTTCTCCCTCCGGGACAAGGGAACACTTGAAGCGGAGCAGAAGGGTTGGGATGAGGGAAAACGTCGTCAGTCATTCACACGAACCTCAATAAGTGTGCCGCTTTCTTTCCTTCCCAGCCCTAGCCTGTATTTCCTTGAACCTCTTTTCCGCACAACAAATCGCTGCGTTTGACCGCAATGGTTTCGTGATTGTGAAAAACGTTGCGGCGCATGAATTGTGCGAGCGCATGAAGGCGCTGGTGATGCGGCATCTCGACGAAGAAATCGGTCCGCTGGAATATGAAGCACAGTTGAAGTACCCCGGATCGTCGGCGTCGCTCGACGCGCGGGGCGGCCGCACTGTGCGCCGGCTGTTGCAGGCTTTTTCCCGGGACGCCCTGTTTCGCGAGTGGGCGGTCTCGCCGGAAATTGTCGGCCGCGTGCGGCAGTTGCTCGGCCCGAGCGTGGATCTCTCCCAGGCGCATCACAATTGCGTGATGACCAAGGATCCCGCCTTCAGCAGCGCGACTTCCTGGCATCAGGACATCCGTTACTGGTCGTTCGAAAAACCGGAACTGATATCGGCGTGGCTGGCGCTCGGGCAGGAACACGAGGAAAACGGTTGTCTGCTGCTGGTGCCGGGTTCGCACCGCATCGAGTTCCGGCGCGAGCAGTTCGACGACGCGTTTTTCCTGCGTGAAGATCTGGAGGAGAACCGCAAGATCCTCCGGGGGCGGGTGACCGCGGAGCTGGATGCCGGCGACGTGCTGTTCTTTCACTGCCGCCTGCTGCATGCCGCCGGCAGGAACCGCACCGGCCTCACCAAGTTCGCCGTGGTTTTTACCTACCACGGCGCCGGGAACCGGCCTTTGCCGGATACCCGGTCGGCGTCGCTGCCCGAAATCCCGCTAAGGGCATGACAGCGCCGATTCACTCGATTTCGTTCAGCGAGCGCGGCCAGCGCCGACGCCGCTACGGCGCGAAGCCAACGATCGCCGTGGCCGGCACCACGTCGATCCCTGATGCAAGCGAATAGGGCCTGTCTCCCGGATAGAGCACAAGGAGCCGGTCGAGTCTCAGGTCATTGATCGCTATGCGCATGGACGGCGTGAGCGCAGGCGCATCGGCACGCTTGATCTCAACGCCAATCCGGCGTCCGTGCTTGAACATCAGCAGGTCGAGCTCGGCGCCGGCATGCGTGGCCCAAAAGTAGGCCTCGTCAGGCTGTGCGATGCGCAGCACCTGCTCCAGCACGAATCCCTCCCACGACGCTCCGGACTTCGGGTGCGTCAGCAGGCCGCTTTCGTCCCGGACGCCCATCAGGAAATGCAGCAGCCCTGAATCACGAAAGTAGATTTTGGTCGCTTTCACCTGGCGTTTGCCCACGTTCTCGTACCAAGGTTGCAGCTGCCTCACCATGTAAGTCTGCGTAAGCCAGTCGAGGTAGCGGCGCACGGTGCTTTCGTTCACTCCAAGCGAGCGTGCCGGATCCGCCGCGTTCCACACCTGCCCGTGGTAGTGGGCGAGCATCGTCCAGAAACGCCGTACCGCCGTGGGTGCGGCGTTGATGCCGAGCTGGGGAAGGTCGCGCTCGAGAAACAACTGAATGAAGCTCTGGCGCCACTCGACGCTTTGGCGTTCATCGGCAGCGAGATATGACAGCGGCGCGCCGCCACGGCGCCAGAGCGTTTGTATCGCACCCGGGCCGATCTCGTCGAGGGTGAAGCCGCCGATCTCGATGACGGCAACGCGGCCTAGAAGCGATTCGCCGGTTTGGCGCAGCAGCGACGGCGATGCGCTGCCCAACAGCAGGAACTTCGCCGGTGCGTCGTTGCGGTCCATGAGCACGCGCAGCAGCCGAAACAGTTCCGGTGCGTGCTGAACCTCGTCAATGGCGACCAACCCGCGCAGCCCCTCGAGTATTGCCCTGGGTGCACGGAACTGCTCGGCGACGACGGCGTCCTCCAGGTCGAAGTAATTGGGGGAGCCGGCGGGCACAAAAGACCGCGCCAGCGTGGTCTTCCCTACCTGGCGCGGGCCGACCAGAATCACGCCGCGGAACTGGTCGAGCGCCCGCGCAATTTCGGCCCGAAGTCTGGTGCGGTCGATTTGCATGGCCGCATCATACATTGAAATTCCCGCATGTTACACGGGAATTTCAATATGATTCCTTTCATTCCAGACGGGCAAGGGATGGAAATCGCCGGATTCAGTTAAGGTCGTCAATGTTGCGCGGCCAGCTCTTCTTGAGCAGCCGCGACAAGGCGCGATCGGCGAGGATCCGGCCGCCGGTCTGGCAGCGGGCGCAGTAGTTGGTTTCGTTGTCGGCGTAGACGATGCGCTGCACCGGCGAGCCGCACACCGGACAGGGCTGGCCGTAACGGCCGTGCACCGCCATGCCTTCACGGAAGGCGGTGACTTTTTCCGGGAACCCGCCGCCGGCTTCCTTCCTCAGCCGATCGGTCCATTGGTTCAGAACAGCGCGGATCGCGTCGAACAGGCGTGACACCTCTTCGTCTCCCAGTGTCTCGGTCAAGGCGATCGGGGAGAGTCTGGCGCGGTGCAGGATCTCATCGGAATACGCATTGCCGATGCCGCTGAAGATGTGCGGGTCGGTGAGCGCACGCTTGAGGGTGTGATTTTCTGCCTTGAGCCGTTGCGAGAAAGCCGCCTGCTCTGACTCCAGCACTTCCATTCCGCCGGCATGCAGTGCGTTCACCGCAGCTTCGCCTTGAACCAGATGGATCGATGCGCGGCGTTTGGTGCCGGCTTCGGTGAATACCAGCGTACCGCTGTCGAAATCGAACGCGGCAAGCGCGATCTTGCCGGGAAGCCTGGGCTTGCCTTCGAACCAGCGCAGCCTGCCCGCAACCATGAGATGCAGCACCAGGAAAAGGTCGCCCTCCAGACGTATGGCGATGCGCTTGCCAAGCCGGCGCAGGCCCAGGACCTTCCGGCCGTCGGCCGACGAGATTGGCGGGATCGCAGTGCGCAGAACGAACGGATTCAGGATCCGGACGCGCTCGAGGGTTCTGCCTTGAATCCTGGATTCCAGGTTCTCGATGTAGACGACGATGTCGGGAAGTTCGGGCATCGGGCAAACTATTCATCCGGGAACGCAGTTCCCCATACGTGCGCAGGGTCTAACGGCACGTCGGTGCTGTCAATCGCGGCGTGTCGGGAACGCCTCGCGGGCCGACTGCATCCAATAAGGAGGTGCTGGTCTGCGACCTCGAACCCGGCAGCGGCCTGCTTCTGTTAGTCCTCTCTCCCTACCTCACCCCGCCCCTCTCCACAAGTGGAGAGGGAGGAAAAGTCAAGATGCGGAGAGGGCTAGGGTGAGGTGAGCAGTTCGAGCACGTTCTCCGGCGGCCTTCCGATCACCGCCCTGTCGCCCTTCACCACGATCGGACGTTCGATCAGGACGGGGTTCTTCGCCAGCGCGTCCAGCCATTGCTCGTCGGTCATCTGCTTCCCAGCAAACTTTTCCATGTAGACGTCCTCGCCTTTGCGCACGATCTGCTCCGCCATCATTCCGAGCTTCTTCAGGATCGCGCGCAGTTCTTCCTTCGTCGGCGGAGTCTTCAAATATTCGATGATCGTCGGCTTGATGCCATGCTCGCGCACCAGCGTCAGCGTGCTGCGACTCTTGCCGCAACGCGGATTGTGGTAAATGGTGACGTTTGCTGTTCTCATGGAGCTTCCTGCGCACCGGATTCATCGCCCTCTCCACCTACCTCCGGGAGGCGGAGAGGGCTGGGGTGAGGTGGAGGGATGTCAGGGTCAGGTGGCGAGTGCTTTGGTCACGACCTCGGTGGTGTCCTTCGACAGCCCCGCGGTGTCGCGGATGCGCTCGAGCGCCGCTTTGGCGTGGGTCTGGTGGACCGTGTCGAATTTGCGCCAGCGATCGAACGAGCGGGCCAGCCGCGCGGCGACCTGTGGATTGAGCGGGTCCAGCGCGATCACCTGATCAGCGGCGAACGCATAGCCCGAACCGTCGGCGGCGTGGAAGCGCACGTGGTTGCCCTGGCAGAAGTTGCCGATCACCGCGCGCACTTTGTTGGGATTCTTCAAGTTGAACGCCGGATGCGACATCAGACGCTTCACTGCTGCGAGCGCATCGGGCAGCCGGGACGTGGCCTGTACCGCGAACCACTTGTCCGTGACCAGCGACTCGTCCTGCCATTTCTCGTAAAACCTCTCCAGCGCCTCGAATCGCTCCGGGCAGTCGGTATTGGCCAGAGCGGTCAGCGCCGCCATCGAGTCGGTCATGTTGTCCGCGGAATCGAACTGCCTGACGCACAACGTCCTCACCGCGACATCGTCCAGTTCCATCAGATACGACAGGCAGAGATTGTGCAGACTGCGCTGCCCCGCCGACTTTGCATCAGGGTTGTAGGGGCCGGACGCCGCGAAAGCCTGGTAGGTGGCAAGCAGTTCGCCTTTGAGCGCCGTGGCCAGGTGTTTGCGCAGTGCCACGCGCACGGCGTGGATTGCATCGGGGTCCACTTCTTCCATCTGCTCGGCGACGTATCCCTCGGAGGGCAGGCCGAGCGCTTCGGCGGCGAACGCCGGGTCCTGTGCCGCGTCGGCGAGCACGCGCGAGAACGCCTTGACGAAGGATTCTGGAAACGCCGGTGCATGGCCCGCGCGGTACGACGCGATGCCGCGCAGGAGCAGATTGAGCGCGAGGCGCTGTCCCGCCTCCCAGCGGTTGAAGGCGTCGGAATCGTGCGCCATCAAATGGGTGAGATCGGCGTCGCTGTATTCGAAGCGCAGGTTCACGGGCGCTGAGAAGCCGCGCAGCAATGAGGGCACCGGTTGCCGGGCCACGTTGAGGAACACGAATTCTTCCTCGGCGCGCTTCACGGACAGGACGCGCGTTGTGCCGGCAGCCCGCTTCTCGCCGTCCAGTTGCAACTGAACATCGTTGCCGTCCGGCCCGACCAGGCCGACTGCCAGCGGGATGTGGAAGGGCAGCTTCTCTTCGGGCCCAGGGGTCGGCGGGCAGGACTGCTTCACGGTCAACGTGTAGCGCCCGGCGGCTGCATCGTAATTCCCGCGCACCTCCAGGATCGGCGTGCCGGCCTGGTCATACCAGCGCTTGAACTGGGTGAGGTCCAGGCCCGAGGCGTCCTGCATGGCCTGGACAAATTCCTCGGTTCGCACCGCCCTGCCGTCGTGGCGCTGGAAGTACAGATCCATGCCCTTGCGGAAGTTCGCGGCTCCGATGAGCGTGTGGATCATGCGCACCAATTCCGCGCCCTTCTGGTACACGGTGGCGGTGTAGAAGTTGCTGATCTCCATGTAAGACGCGGGCCGAACCGGGTGCGCCATCGGACCGGCATCCTCGGGAAACTGCGCGCCGCGCAGCCCCCGCACTTCCTGGATGCGCTGCACCGGGCGCGAGTAGGTATCGGCGCCGTACTCCTGGTCGCGGAAAACGGTGAGGCCTTCCTTGAGGCTCAACTGGAACCAGTCGCGGCAGGTCACCCGGTTACCCGTCCAGTTGTGGAAGTACTCGTGCGCCACCACCCGGTCGAGGGACATGAAGTCGTTGTCGGTGGCGGTATCGGCGCGGGCCAGCACGTACCTGGTGTTGAAAATGTTGAGGCCTTTGTTCTCCATCGCGCCCATGTTGAAGTCGCCCACCGCGACGATCATGTACTGGTCGAGATCGAGTTCCAGGCCGAACACCTCTTCATCCCACTTCATGGCGCGCTTCAGCGCGGCCATCGCGAACTTGCACTGGTCGAGCTTGCCCGGCTCGACGAAAACAAAAAGCTTCACCTTGCGCCCGGACCTGGTGACGAAACCGTCCTCCAGCCTGTCGAGCCTTGCTGCCACCATCGCGAACAGGTACGAAGGTTTGGGAAACGGGTCCACCCATTTCGCCCAATGTCGCTGACCCTTCCGTTGAACTTTTCCTCCCGCTCCGAATATTGACCCTTCCTCCCTCTCCACTTGTGGAGACAAGGGAACACTTGAAGCGAAGCAGGGGCGGGGTGAGGTTAAGGGGGAGAGGGCCGGGGTGAGGTGGTGCTCGTCGCCCTGCGCGACCAGGTTGCCGTTGGAAAGCAGCCGGGGGTATTCCGCGCGGTCTGCATGAATGGTGGTGGTGTAGCGCGCCATCACGTCCGGCCGGTCGGGGAAGAAAGTGATGCGGCGGAATCCTTCCGCTTCGCACTGGCTGAAGAAACCGTCCTTGGAAGCGAACAGACCCATCAATTTGAAGTTCTGCTTGGGCACGATGCGCACAACGGTTTCCAGCGTGAATCGGTCCGGCACGCCGGGAATCGTCATGCGCTCTGCATCCAGCGTGTATGCGGTGTTGTCGATCGGCCTGCCGTCCACCGCAACCGACAGCAACTCCAGCTCGTCACCGTCGAGCTCGAGCGGCGCCCTTGAAGCGGCGGCCTGCGGGTTGCGCGAAATAGCGAGCGTGGCCTTTATCAGCGCGTCGTCGTCGCGGATTTCCACGTCCAGGTCCACGGTGGAAATCAGGAACGCCGGCGCCGCGTAATCCTTGAGATGGATGGTCTTCGGCGTGGGGGTAAGCATGTCGATCGCGAGATTCGGCGCAAGGTCGTTCATGGAAATGCAATTCTACCGGTGCCCTGGAAAGGCAAGGATGAAGGATGATCCCCTCCGGGGACAAGTGAGGATGAAGATTGAATGAAAGAAAGAGGGGAAAACGACCATCTGAAATGCACCATGACATCGCAAACTGCCGATGTCATGACGGTCCTCAACCGCGGGGTGGCAAGAGCCAGGCGTTTCTTACTTCACCCTTCACCCTTCACCCTTCACCCTTCAC
>CAYNFN010000300.1:0-1639 GCA_964396485.1 uncultured Alcaligenaceae bacterium | reverse complement strand
GAACTGACCGTCCGACAGCACCCGCAGCAGGCGGGTCTGCAGGTCGGGCGGCATGTCGCCGATCTCGTCCAGAAACAGGGTGCCGCCTTCGGCCTGTTCGAAACGACCGCGCCGCATCGCCTGCGCGCCCGTGAAGGCGCCGCGTTCGTGCCCGAACAACTCCGACTCGAGCAGATCCTTGGGAATTGCCGGGGTGTTGATGGCGATGAATGGTTTGGGCGCGCGCGGGCTGTGGCGGTGCAGCGCGCACGCCACCAGTTCCTTGCCGGTGCCGGATTCGCCATTGATGAGAACGGTGGCGTGCGATTGCGTGAGCCGCCCGATGGCGCGGAACACTTCCTGCATGGACTGCGCCTGGCCAAGAATCTCGGGTGATTCCTGCGCTGCTTCTGCGACGTCGCCCTGACGCAGGCTCTCTTCAATCGCCCGGCGAATCAGATCCACCGCCTGGTCCACGTCGAAGGGCTTGGGCAGGTATTCGAATGCGCCGCCCTGGAATGCCGCCACCGCGCTTTCGAGGTCCGAGTAGGCGGTCATGATGATGACCGGCAGGTTGGGGTACTTCTCCTTGAGCTTCTGCAGCAATTCGAGTCCGGAGCCTCCCGGCATGCGAATGTCGCTGACCACCACCTGCGGCGTCGATGCCGAAAGGGCCTGCAGCGCCTCCTGCGCGGAGGCGAAAACCTTGAAAGCAATGTTTTCCCGCGTGAGCGCTTTTTCGAACACCCAGCGAATCGAGCGGTCGTCGTCGATGATCCAGACAGCTTTCATCCCTCGTTCCTCATCCTTGCCTCGCCTATCGGAAGCAGGATGCTGAAGCAGGTCCTGCCCGGCTGACTTTCCAGTTCGATGGTGCCGTGGTGCTGGGTCACGAAGGTCTGGGCAATCGTAAGTCCAATCCCATGGCCGCCCTCGCGCCCGCTCACCAGCGGAAAGAAGATCCTATCCTTCAAGTCCTCCGGCACACCCGGCCCGTCGTCAACGATCTGCACCACCAAGGCCAGGCGATATAATTTCTTTGCCAGTGTCGCCCGGCGTGCCACGCGCGTGCGCAGGATGATCGTGCCTTTCCCCTGCACGGCCTGTGCGGCATTGCGGGCCACGTTGAGCAGCGACTGGATGATCTGCTCGCGATCCGCGGTCAACGGCGGCAGGCTTACATCGTAGTCGCACAAGATCACGATTCCGTCGGGAAACTCGGCCAGCAGCAGACTGCGCACGCGCTCCAGCGCCTCATGCACATTGAACTGGGTGACCTGGGGCAGCCGGTGCGGCGTAAGCAGCCTGTCCATCAGCGACTGCAGCCGGTCCGCCTCCTTCATGATCACCTGCGTGTACTCATGCAGGGCCGGGCGTTCGAGTTCCCGGTCGAGGAGTTGTGCCGCGCCGCGCAGCGCCCCCAGCGGGTTCTTGATCTCGTGCGCAAGATTGCGGATAAGCTCGCGGGTCTGCGTACTCTGGTCTATCAGGCGCTCCTCGCGCGCGATGCGCAGTTGCTGGTGCAGCGGGCTCAATTCGATCAGGAACCCCTCGACCCCGGCAATCTCCACCGGCGTCACGGTGCATGACACTTCGAGCCGGGCGTGGCCCGCCGTGGCCAGCGGTAATTCATGTTGCGTGTGGCTGCAGTTGTTCTCTG
>CAYNFN010000299.1:0-2482 GCA_964396485.1 uncultured Alcaligenaceae bacterium | reverse complement strand
CTGGCAATAACCGCATTGCGGCACGTCCACTTCAAGCCATGCCTTTTGCACCGCCTTGCCGACGTTGCTCGCGCCGACCGCCTCGATGGTCGTAATTTTCTTGCCCGCGACCGCCGACACCGGCGTAATGCAGGAGCGGGTCGCCGCACCATCAATATGCACGGTACAGGCGCCGCATAGGGCGATGCCGCAGCTGAACTTGGTTCCAGTCATCGCCAAGTTGTCGCGCAGGACCCAGAGCAATGGGGTATCCGGGGCAGCATCAACGCTGCGGGTCTTGCCATTGATCATCAGGGTAGTCATAAGGGGACTCCTTCCACAGTCGGAGAAGGCTTAGAGTTTCGGTCAGCGAGCCGGAGACAATGGCAAGCCCTTTTACTCTCGTACAAAGAACAGCGAAATGCAAGGATGAGTCTTGTCCAACATGGTATGAGCGTAGTAATCGGCCCACTGCCGCAAATCGCGCCGAAGAAACACGGGGTGGCTAACGGTGTGGCAAGGTGGAATGTGGCGCCGCGGAAGACCGGTCAGACAATGGTGCGTTCTGCCCGCGTATGAGCGTGGTCCTGGGTGACGTCATCGATATTGGTGAATCGGCATGGCGGTTCGCAGCCGCCGGGCTGATATCCCGTTTGAGAGACTGAGCAAGAAGACGTACCCGATGCGGCGCCACATTCCAATCGAATGATGGAGCAGCCATGGTACAACGCAACGCAAGAGTTAGCCTGAAGCCGGGCAAGTCCCGAGCCGCCTTGACGATTACCCACCCCAATGCCGCTGGTATTGACATCGGGAGCGCCTCCCACTTTGTGGCCGTGCCGCCGGATCGAGATGACACGCCGGTGCGCGAATTTCCCAGCTTCACGGTCAATCTTAACGCCTTGGCCGATTGGCTCGAGGCCTGCGGAGTCGACACCGTTGCCATGGAATCCACCGGCGTGTACTGGATCCCGTTGTTCGAGCTCCTCGAGTCGCGGGGCTTCACCGTTCTGTTGGTCAACGCGCGTCACGTCAAGAATGTCTCCGGGCGCAAATCCGACGTGCTGGACTGCCAGTGGTTGCAGCAACTCATGACCTACGGGCTGCTCAGCGGGGCGTTTCGCCCAGCCGACCAAGTGTGCGTGCTGCGCTCGTTTTGGCGCCAGCGCGGCATGTTGCTGCGCAGCCAGGGACGCCATGTTCAGCACATGCAGAAGGCGCTGACCCAGATGAACGTCCAGTTGGCCAACGTCATCTCCGACGTGGTCGGCGAGACCGGCCAAAGGATCCTGCGCGCCATCGTGGCGGGTGAGCGTGATGGTCAAGTACTGGGCGCGATGAAGAACGCGCGCATTCGCGCCAGCGTCGATGAAATCGCCAAGAGCCTGCAAGGCAACTGGCGAGCCGAACACTTGTTCGCGCTCAAGCAGTCACTGGATGCGTTCGACTTCATCGGTACGCAACTGGCCGAGTGCGACCTCGAGATCGAGCGGCAGCTGCAATGTTTGCAGACGCACGAGGGCGAACCCGCCAAAGGTAAGCAGCGTGGGCGCTCGCGCAATGCGCCGAAGTTCGATCTGCGCACGCAGCTGTTCAAAATGTGCGGTGTGGATTTGACGCGCATCGACGGCATCGATGTGACCACGGCGCTGGCGGTCGTCAGCGAGACCGGAGCGGACATGTCACGCTTCCCCACGGTCGGACACTTCGCGAGTTGGATGGCTTTGTGTCCGGGAACGAAGATCACCGGCGGCAAGGTGATGAGCAGCAAGACCAAGCGATGCGCCAATCGGGCGGCCCAGGCATTGCGGTTGGCCGCAGCGGCTCTGCGTACCAGTCAGTCGGCATTAGGCGCCTACTTCAGGCGCATGTGCTCGCGCATGGATAAGCCCAAGGCCATCACCGCTACGGCCCACAAGCTCGCGCGGCTGATCTACACCATGCTTACCAAGGGCCAGGAATACACCGACCAAGGCCAGGACTACTACGAGGAGCGCTACCGCGAACGCGTCCTGCGGCAACTGTCCAAGCGCGCCGAAAAGCTCGGCATGAAACTCGTCGCCACCGCACAACCGATATGAAACCTCATTGCAAATCCGTCACTTGAGTGGTGTTTCTTGAGAGGGTGTAGGTTCGGGCACGACCACGGGTTGCACCGTCAGCCCAGGCGATAACGGCAGCGGCAGCGCGCACTACCCACAAATCGCTCTCTACATCAATTCGGTCGGCAACACTATGCGCCTTGAGATAACGACTTCGCCGCCCGAGGTCGGGACCTGCATTCTGTCGGGCAACAACTATGTGCAAGAAGGTCGCTACGGCAAGGCCACGCTCACCGGCCGCTGCTCCTTCATCCCACTTCCCGAGCCCGACATAAGGTTCGAGGCACGCGAAGTCGAGGTTGGCACCAATCACTTTACGGTGCAATACAAATTGACCGCGGGTATCGGTCCCGGATGTACTGAAACCGGGACATTGACCGGCGTAAAGAAATAGCCCGGCG
>CAYNFN010000298.1:0-6073 GCA_964396485.1 uncultured Alcaligenaceae bacterium | reverse complement strand
GCTCGGCTACTGGAGGCGGCCCGAGTTGACCGCCGAGCGCTTCATCCGGGACCCGTTCAGTGCCACGCCGGGGGCAAGGCTCTACCGCACCGGTGACCGTGCCCGCTGGCGCAGTGACGGCACGCTCGAGCACCTGGGGCGCCTCGACGATCAGGTCAAGGTGCGGGGTTTTCGCGTCGAGCTTGGCGAGATTGAGGCGATTCTTGCCGAGCACCCTGACGTGCGCCAGGCGGCCGTGCATCTGTGGACGGTCAAGGCGGACGATGTGCGCATCGTCGCGTGCTGCGTGCCGGCGAAGGCGGGGGCGTTAGCCCCGGTCAGCCTGCGCAAGTATCTGCGGGCGCGACTGCCCGAGTACATGATTCCGCAGCATTTCCTGCCGGTGGAGGAGATTCCGCTGACGCCGAACGGCAAGGTGGATCGGCGCCGGCTTCCGACGCCGGTCGCAACGGAGAGCCATATCGGCCGGCATGAGGTTCCGGGAGATCCGGTCGAGGTAACGATCGCCGAGATCTGGACGAAACTGATTCAGCCTGCTCGATCGGTTGGCCGCATCGACACCTTCTTTGAGCTGGGCGGGCACTCGTTGCTCGGTCTCCAGGCCTTGCGGCAAATGGAGCACAGGCTCGGCGTGCGGCTCGACTTTCGCGTGCTGTTCCAGGAGAGCTTGGCCGATATCGCCACGAGATGCCGCTCTGAGGGGATCGCCAGGTAAGGCAGGCATGGAGGCGTAGTAGAGTCCCTGGCACTGTCGTTAGATGCCGAATAATGGATTGCAACGCCGACGCTGACGCGTGTCTTAGGCGATCGCGGGACAAGCCAAATTCGTGGTCGAAGCGTTCTATTTCGAACCGCGCAACCAGCAGCTCTTCGCGAGTTACCGTCTGCCGGTCGGAGGCAATCGTCGGGTACTTACGGTTATTTGTCCGCCCCTGTTCTCGGAATACATGCGCACGCAGCTTGCGCTTCGAACGCTGGCTATTTCTCATGCTGGGAGAGGCCAGCACGTTCTCAGGCCGGATTAGAGAGGCACCGGGAATTCGTTCGGTCAACTAGGCGAAGTTGCGGTCTCCGACTGGGACAAGGTTAATTCGTTCATGTTCAATCAAACAATTTACGAGATAAGGCCAAAATGAAGGCACTTAAAGTTGGTTTGTTAGTTGATGGCACGTTCTCAAATAAATACGTTTATGAATTGGCTCTTTGGGCGCAAGACCAGCCAAGTATCGATATTTCACATCTGATAGTTCAATCTTTCCGCCGGAACTCGAAGCGAGGAGGGATCGCGAACGGCGGACTCAAGCACGGACTATACGACTTACTTTCGGAATTCTCATTTCGACTTGTGACGTCTTGCGAACGTTGGCTTCTGAAACGCAGTAGTTTATATGCCGATCACTATCAAGTCTGTGATCTAAGCAAGATAGTGGGTGGGATAGTAGAAATTAACCCCGTCGTTTCAAATTCTGGCCTGCCAGATCGAAGTTCCGTCGGTAACGTCGAAAGAGTAATGGCGCTTAATTTGGACTTGTTGATTCAATGCGGTTCCATAACCCCACGTGGCGATATTCTTCACGCCAGTCGGCTTGGGGTCATTTGTCTTGGCCATGCTGGTAGCCATAGCATCCCGGGAAGCGCTGCGGGATTCTGGGAGTGTTTTCACGAATGGCCCCAAACGGCTTTCAATATTCTCCGTCTTACAGATGACACCGGTGCAGGGCGAGTTTTGGTTAGTGGGTCATTCTGGACACACTACTATTTTTCGCTCAATCAGGCTCACCTGTGCAAAAAGTCGTATGTCCACCTTCAAAATCTTCTCAATCAGATAGCGTTGAATGGCAAGCTGCCCGGCGATAAGAATACGCCAGATGACTATTCGGATGTTCACTTTCGAGTTAACACGCCCCCCCGTCTACATCATTCCGTCGCATATGGATTCAAACTTGTTAAGCGGATTCTGATTAAAGCCGTAGCGAGATTACTAAGGCTCGAAGAAAGGTGGGGAATCTCATTCCTGTCCGGGAACTGGGATAAGCTTGAATTCGCGCGAAGTACTGAAGCAACACTTCCTAGAGGACGATATTGGGCCGATCCATTTCTATGGTCGTACGGCGGGAAGACGTTTTGCTTCGTTGAGGACTTCGTTTACAAGACGAATAGGGCTCACATAACCGCCTTGGAACTCACGGGGACGAAAGTAGTTGAACGCGGAATCGCCCTTCAAGAGCCATTCCACTTATCTTTCCCATTCTTGTTCCAATACAAAGGGGATCTTTACATGTGCCCCGAATCGGCCGAATCGAGGCAAGTTCGTATTTATCGCTGCGCAGAATTCCCTCTGAAATGGGTACTACATTGCGTTGTTATGGATAGTATTTCTGCAGTAGATACGATGTTCTTTGAAAAGGGCGGAAAGTGGTGGATGCTAACCAGCATTGATCAATCAGAAACGCGAGATTACGGCTCAGAACTCTACCTGTTTTCGGCGAATTCACCGCTTGAAACCGCCTGGGTGCCGCATCCGCAGAATCCACTAAAAATCGATGCGCGTGGAGGCAGAAATGCGGGTCTGATTATGGATGGGGACAAACTCTTCAGGGTTGGTCAACGTCAGGGATTTGATCAATATGGAGAAGGTTTGCTCGTTTATGAAATTAAAGCCATTTCAGATTCGACGTTTGTTGAAGATTTGGTGACCGAGATCAATCCTAGTTTCAGGAAAGGGCTGATTGGCACACACCATCTTTCCAGTGATGGCAAGACGACTGTAATTGACCATGTATCCTACTCGTTTGTCTTGTAAGTATCCCCCGGCAAAGCTGGGGGCTTTAAGGTGTGAGCCGCTCAAAGCGGCTTAAAGGGGTCGCTGTCGCGGCCTCAGTTTACTGCCCTACGAAGTTGCGCCTACTCTCTGCGTACACCCGCGCCAGGTGAATCGCACTCTTGCCCTCGATATACCCGATCACCTGTGACACCGCATACTTCGGCGCAATCGCAAGCATCATGTGCACGTGATCGTTCCCTTGTCGGGATTTGACGACGCAAGAGAGTCTTCCGGATCATCCTCGGGAGCCCAATATCGGTGATGAACGAGAGAGGACTTGAATAGCGAATTATCAGGTCGTACTGGAATATATCTGCCAACATACTTTTAGTTGACGCTTGTCGTAATGGCTTCGAGATCGACGTTAGGCCACAACAACCGGGGGTTGTCATGTTGAAACTAATCTTCTTGGCAGTAAGCGTGCTTTCAAACGTGAGTTTATTTCGAAACGTTGCGTTGGTTGTATCGATCCTTGTGACAGTATCCGCTTGCGGTAGGGGAGGAGATACCGCCAGCGGCGACGGTAAAACCACGTTCGGCGGCACGACTGTGTCGAGCGGCGGCGGCACGTCACTCTTGTTTAGTTCGGGCTACGAAGGCTCGACCGCACTAAGTGCTCCGCGTCTCTATGGCAATGGCGCGTGGCAAGATATCGTCGGCGCCGACAGCACGACCGGATTTAACTGGCCGGGTAATATTTGGGGCGGTAGAACCAGATTCCAGATGATCGTCGGTGCGCCAGTGGATGCTACGACCCTCGGCAACTACATGGTCAACCGAATCGAGACCGTGACGGGGCACGACGGAAACGCGACCCGGGCCCTCTACAGCGAAATCAAGCAGAGGGGAAGTAGTGTGACCCAGGATGTTGTCATGCTCCGGCCCGCCAGCGAACAGGGCGACCTCTACATCAGCTACTGGCTCAAGTTCCAGCCGAATCTGCTGCAGAATATGACCCCCCAGAACTGGCGCGCTGTCTTTGAGTGGAAGACCGCCGGTGATTATCGCCTGGCCGCCTATGTCGTAAGTTGGGAGAACGGCTGTGGTGGTAATAAGCCTAACGGCCCGCTGTTTTGGCGGCTCGCAGGGGACAACAACGCCAATGGCGGCCTGCCACTTCAGAAATTTTGGAGCGTAGACAATTGCTCGCACCCGGTGCCCGCGGGCGAATGGTTCAAATTCGAGGTTTTCTGGCACCGCAGCAGTGGAGCCGATGGCCGCGTCTGGATGGCCGTCAACGGTCAGGTGATCGCTGATCATTACGGGCCAAACATGGGGATCAACAACAAGACCATCAACCGCATCATGATGCCGAATCTTTACAGCGACGCTCCCTACCCTATTTATCAGTGGGTCGATAACGTGGAAGTCTGGGATAGGTTCCCGCCCGTCGGCGACAATCCTCCCTATGCTCCCCACTAGCCTTCAGGAGCGGAAAGCTGACCGCTTGTATGCGATGAGGGATTTATGAGTTTATTTCGCAAGGTTGCGTTGGATGTAGCGATCCTTGTGACACTATCCGCTTGCGGTGGGGGAGGCGGGGGAGAAAATACCGCCAGCGGCGGCCCCCCGGTTCTGCCAGATCCTTCAACTCGCAATTTCTTTGCCACCTTTGGATCGAGTCCATTTAAGACAGCTCCGGGCCCGGGCGTCTCTGATGATGGCGTCTGGGGGGTTCAGCAGAAAGACGGAATGAGTCGCGCTACTATCGTGGATATCGGGCGCGACGGCCCAACGAGCGTGCGCCTGCACACCGAACCGGGCGACAACAACGTGGCGGGTAGCGGCAGCGACGGCGAGCGCAACGACATCTCGTTAAGCCAGTCGGCGACTGACTGCTACGAGGGCCGGGAGCAGTGGTGGGAACACTCGATCCTGTTCCCGGATGATTACGTTGCCCCGCCCTCGGGTTACTGGGGTGTCGCCTTCGATTTCCACAACACTGGTTCCACAGGGCAGGCAAATTTCCATGTCGACGCAGGTCCCAACGGCTTGGCTTTCCGAGGTTACGGTGGGGTACTTGTCGATCCATCGAGCCCTCCTGGTATATTTGTAGCGGCGATCGGCCCCGTTGTGAGGAATCAGTGGTACGACTTCGTCTATCACGTGAAGTGGTCCTCGGGCGGTGATGGTTTCTTCAAGGCATGGGTGAACGGCGTGCAGATCCTGGCTCATAGTGGGCCGACGCTCTATCAGGGTCAGGGCTGTTACCTCAAGCTCGCCAACTACCATATGGCGTTCGGGCAGCCCACCTCGGTGATCCACGACCGCGTGATCCGCTACGACATTGGGCCATAGCGCGGAAGTTCAGGTGATTGTCCCGAAAATAGCGCATCGTAGGCTGCCAGCAGTTTCGGCGCCTCGTAGCGCCATTCCAGTTCGTTCTCGATCCTCCGCCGCCCGAACTCGCCCATACGCGTGCGACGCTCGGGATCGTCGAGCAACTCCATTATCTTCTCGGCCATGTCCACGGTGTCGTTCTGCCTTGCGTAAAGGGACGCCTCCTGGGCGGAGAACCGTCCCTCGGTCAAATCAAACTGGACAATCGGCTTGCCGAGTGCCATGTACTCCATGATCTTGTTCATTGTGGACTTGTCATTGAGTTCGTTGGCTACATCTGGATTTACGCAGAGGTCAGCGGTATTCAGCATCTCGAGCATTTCCTGGTCCGGGACGCGGCCGGTGAACGTGACGTAATCCGCGATTCCCAAGTCTTGCGCGTAGGCCTTCATCTCGTTCAGGGAGGTGCCTCCACCCACCAACCCGAAGTGAACGTCCTGTCTGCCACTGTCGACGACGATATACCGCGCGGACTGGAGCAGCAGGTCGATCCCTTCCTGCTTTCCCATGACACCAACGTAACCGACGAGATGTTTCCGTCCTTTTTTCAGCTTCGTAACCGGCGGGATGATGCGCAAGCGATCAAGTTTGGGGCCGCTGCGCACGACGAACACCTTCTCCGGATCCATGCCTCCCCTCTCGATGGCAATCTTTCGGTACGACTCGTTGGTGGCGATTGAGACGTCGGCCGTGCGAAACGTCATCCGTTCCAGCCAGACCATGAGCCTCCAGAAGAAATCCCGGCGGCCAAACTTCGCTTCGTACAGTTCGGGATTGATATCGTGATGGTCGAAAAGAAATTTCTTGCCGAAGAACAGCTTGAAGAATCCGCACACCAGAAATAGAAGATCGGGCGGATTGCAGGCGTGCACGGCGTCGAAATCCAGGTCGCGATGCACCTTCCAACCC
>CAYNFN010000297.1:0-1791 GCA_964396485.1 uncultured Alcaligenaceae bacterium | reverse complement strand
GCCTGCGCCAGCACCGGTGCATCGTTGACGCCGTCGCCGATCATCGCCACCACTGCACCTTGTGCCTGCAGGGCCTGTACCGCGGCGCGCTTCTGCGCCGGCGTCATCAGGGCGCGGAAGTCCTCGATGCCCGCCGCCCGTGCCGCCGCCTGCACCGCCTCCTCGCTGTCCCCGGACAGCAACACGACGCGGCACCCGGCGCGCCCGAGTGCGGCAATCACTTCGCGCGCGTCATCGCGGATCCGGTCGCTGAGATGGAAAACTGCAATCGGTCCGCGCTCATCGCCCAGCCAGACCTGTGTGGTTTCGCTTCCGTCACGATCCTTCTCCGGCGGCGCGCCGGACAGCTCCCACACGAACATGCGCTGGCCGACGCGCACCCGACTGCCGTTTACCACGCCTTCGACGCCGCTGCCGGGCACGTTGCGGATGTTCTGCGCCATTGATGATTGGGGGCCGGCGGCGTCCACGATCGCGCGGGCCGCCGGATGTTCGGACGCCTGCTCCAGCACTGCCGCCAGCGCCAGCGCCTGGGTGCGGTCGCGACCACCCAGCGCCCTTACCTCGGCAACGCTCAATCGTCCTTCGGACAACGTCCCGGTCTTGTCGAACACGAAACAGTCGGCCCGCGCCAGCGTTTCGATCGCATGCCCGCGGGTCACGATCAGCCCAAGCCTTGCCATCGCCGCAGTGGCCACCGCAAGCACGGTAGGTGTGGCAAGCGACAACGCGCACGGGCAGGTCACGACCAGCACCGCTACCGCCACCGGCAGCGCGCGCGCCGGCTCCGTCAGCAGCCAGAAAATTGTCGTTGCCGCGGCGACGACGAGGATGAAAGCGACAAAGCGGACGGCGATGCGATCGGCAATTTCCTGGATGCGCGGACGCTCCTGCGTCGAGCGCTCCATCAGCCGGACGATTCCAGACAGCGTGCTCTCCGCGCCGATGCGCTCCACCGTCACGGCAACCGGATGATCGCGGTTGACCGACCCGCCGATCACCCTGGAGCCTTCTGTCTTCGCCACCGGGTGGCTTTCGCCGGTCAGCAGCGACTCGTCCACCTCGGTGTCGCCCTGTTCAACCCGGCCGTCCGCGGGAAAAATCTCCCCGGGCCGCACCAGCACCTGGTCACCGACCCTGAGTGCAGCGGCGACAATCACCTCCGTGTTCATGCACAGCGGAAAATTCAACAGCCGGCTTGCCACTGCCGGCAGTGCCCGTGACAGGTACTCCTGGTATTCAGCCGCGCTCTGCCGCGCACGCAGTTCCAGATAGCGGCCGCCGAGCAGGAAGAACACGAACATCGCCACCGACTCGAAGTACACCGCGCCCCGGCCGGTAACGGTCGCCATGGTGCTGGCGGCAAACGCGATGGCGATGCCGAGTGCCACCGGTACGTCCATGCCGACGCGGCGCGTTCGCCAGTCGCGCAACGCGCCGCGGAAGAATGGCGCAGAAGAGTAAAAAACGACCGGAACCGTGAGCAGAAAGCTGGCCCAGCGCATGAGGCTCTCGATGTCGCGGCCAATGTCGCCCTCGCCGGCAACGTACGCTGGCACCGCGTACATCATCACCTGCATCATCCCGAGTCCCGCCACCGCCAGCCGCAGCATGGCACCGCGATGCTCCCGCCGCCGGCTGTCCTCCAGCGCCCTGATGTCGTAGGGGTAGGCGCGATAACCGATCGCGCGGATGGCGTCGAGGATGACCGAAAGACGGGTGCGCTCCGCGTCCCAGCGCACGCGGGCGCGCCGGGTAGTGTAATTGATGTGCACCGCAGTCACGCCGGGC
>CAYNFN010000296.1:0-4654 GCA_964396485.1 uncultured Alcaligenaceae bacterium | reverse complement strand
ACGGCCCAACCCCAGATCGATGCGGCCGGGGTACAACGAAGCGAGCGTGCCGAACTGCTCGGCGACCACCAGAGGCGAGTGATTCGGCAGCATGATGCCGCCGGAGCCCACGCGGATGGTCCTGGTGCCGCCGGCCACATGGCCGATGACGATCGCGGTTGCGGCGCTGGCGATTCCGGGCATGTTGTGATGCTCGGCGAGCCAGTAGCGCTTGTAACCCAGGCTCTCGGCGCGCTGCGCCAGCGCAAGCGTGTTGCGCAACGCCTCGGACGCGGTCGCATCCCTGGGGATCGGGGAGAGGTCGAGAATGGAAAAAGGGATCATGCGTTCTGGCCGGTAATTCTCGTTTGCTGACCGCGGAGCTTGAGGACGGCCGAAAAGTTCGCCAGTTGACGGGTGAACATGGAGACGGAAGCCTTGAACAGGGATAAGGACATGGCAGATCTCCTCGCAGATAAAGCAGCATTGTGCGCGACATCGCTGAGGTGCGCACCGGGGAGAGAGGGGAGGAATCCATGAAGGTAAAAAGCATAGACACGCTGTCCTGCGACGCAGGCTGGCGCAATTACCACTTCGTCAAACTGACCACCGATACCGGTATCACCGGCTGGAGCGAGTTCGACGAGGGATTCGGCGCACCGGGCGTGGGCACCGTCATCGAACGGCTGTCCGCACGCATCATCGGCCAGGAAGTCGGTGCGCACGAGCGCATCTACGCCGAACTCCATAGCGCCACCCGCCCTGCTTCCGGCGGCATCGTTGCGCTCGCCATGGGTGCGATAGAGAACGCGCTGCTCGATGCCAAGGCGAAGGGGCTCGGCGTGCCGGTCTACGAACTCCTGGGCGGCAAGATTCGCGACCGCATCCGCGTGTACTGGTCGCATTGCGCCACGTGGCGGATCAATCACCCGACCCACTACAAGCCGGCGATCACCGACCTCGACGGCGTCAAGGCGATCGGCCGCGAAGTGCGCGAGAAGGGATTTACCGCGCTGAAAACCAACATCTTCATGTACGACAAGGACGGGAAGAACGCGCGGGGATGGCGGCCGGGTTTCGGCGTGCCGTTCGAGCCCGGCCTCAATGTCGAACGCGACGTGCTGCGCAACCTGGTCATGCACCTCGAAGCGCTGCGCGATGGGGCCGGCCCGGATGTGGACATCCTGCTCGATCTCAACTTCAACGCCAGGACCGAGGGCTATCTCGAGATCCTGCGCGCCATTGCCGGGCTCGATATCTTCTGGGTCGAGATCGACAGCTTCGTTCCGGAAGCCCTGGGTTACATCCGCCGGCACAGCCCGCATCCCATCAGCTCGTGCGAGACGCTGCTGGGCCTGCGCGAGTTCATGCCCTACTTCCGCGAGCAGGCGATGGACGTCGCCATCGTGGACACCCCCTGGAACGGGGTGTGGCAGTCAATGAAAATAGCGGCGGCCGCAGAAGCGCACGAGGTCAACGTCGCCCCGCACAACTTCTACGGACATCTGTGCACCATGATGAACGCGCACTTTGCGGTGGCGGTGCCGAACCTGCGCATCATGGAGACTGACATCGACCGCATCGCCTGGGACCACGAGCTGTTCAGCCACTTGCCGGAGTTCGTCGATGGACATCTGGTCGTGCCCGCGCGGCCCGGCTGGGGAATCGAGCCGAACGAAGCGGCGATCCGTGCCCGCCCCCCGAAGGGTCCTGCGGGACTCCTGAACTACGGACGTAATCCCTGACAAGGAAGGTGCAACGCCTTGGATCCGCGATTCACGCCCGAATTCCAGCGCAGCACGATTCTGAAGATTTCGTGGCGGCTGCTCCCCCTGATCGTGGTGAGCTATCTGGTCGCGTACATCGATCGCACCAATGTCGCCTTTGCCGCGCTGACCATGAACAAGGACCTGGGCATCAGCGCCTACATGTACGCCTGGGGCGCCGGCATCTTCTTCATCGGCTATGCGCTGTTCGAAGTGCCGAGCAACATGGTTCTGGAGCGGGTCGGCGCCCGCCGCTGGATCGCCCGCATCATGATCACCTGGGGCATCATTTCCGGGCTGATGGCCGCCGTCACCGGGCCGACCAGTTTCCTCGCGCTGCGCTTTCTGCTCGGCGTGGCCGAAGCCGGGTTCTTCCCCGGCATCATCTTCTATCTCAGCACCTGGCATCCGGCTGAGTATCGCGCCCGTGTGATCTCGACGCTGTTCATCGCAGTGCCCGTCGCCAATGCGGTTGCGTCGGTCATTTCGGGCGCGATTCTGGAGATGGATGGCATCTGGGGCCTGCATGGCTGGCAATGGGTTTTCATCCTCGAAGCCATTCCCGCCATGCTGCTCGCTTTTGTCGTGCTGAGGCTGCTCACGGACCGGCCGGCCATAGCCACCTGGCTCAGCGCGGACCAGCGCGAGTGGCTCGAATCCGAGTTGCAGGCCGAACGAACCAGGGTCGAAGGCGCCGGCCGCCTGACGCTTCTGCGTGCGCTCACCGACAAGCGCGTACTGATGCTGTCGATGATCTACTTCACGAGCGTCATCGCCAGCTACGGCATCACCTTTTTCCTGCCGCAGATCGTCAAGGGCTACGGGCATTCGAACTTCGTGACGGGCCTGTTGACTGCGATCCCATATGTGATCGGCCTGGTGCTATGGGGACATTCTTCGGATCGCCGCAACGAGAGGCGCTGGCACCTCATCGTTGCATCCACGGTCGCGGCGGCAGGGCTCGCCGGTGTGGGCTGGTTTACCGGCTCCTACTGGGCACTGGTGGCCATGTCCATCGCCACCATCGGCATCTACGGGTCGCGGCCGTCCTTCTGGCCGATGCCCTCGATGTTCCTCACCGGAGCAGCCGCCGCCGCCGGCATTGCACTGATCAATTCCATCGGTAATCTCGGCGGCTATGTCGGACCCTTCATCGTCGGCTGGATCAAGGACAGCACGAAGAGTTTCGAGATGGGCCTGTACTTCCTGGCGGCGTGTGCGTTTGCTTCGGCAGTGATCACGTATTTCGCGACCAGGGCAACACTGGGGACGACGAAGCAGGAATGATCAATCATGCTCATTTGCGGGGAGGTTTCATGAAGACGAAAGGTCCTGCGCTTCGCGGTTTCGCGCGGCGTGATTTCCTGTTTGGCAGCGGCATTCTTCTTGCCGGTGTGCTCGCAGGCACGGCACGCAAGGCGTGGCCGGAGCCTCTCACGGCCGATACTGCGTTAATAGAGGACCTGGTGGCGGCAAACCGTATCCTTGCCGCGCTGGAGATCGTGGACGGTTACGGCCACGTCAGCGTGCGGCACGACAAGGATCCCAACCGCTACCTCATTGCCCGCTCGATCGCCCCAGAGTCGGTCACCGCGAACGACGTCCTGGAGCTCGATCTCGATAGCAAGCCGGTGAATGGAGGCGACGCCAAAATGTACCTCGAGCGTTTCATTCATGGGGAAATCTACAAGGCCCGGCCCGAAGTCAAGGCCGTGGTGCACAACCACGCCGCCGCGGTCATCCCCTTCGGCGTGGGCAACGTCGCGCTGCGGCCGATCTACCACATGGCAGGTTTCGTCGGGCGGGGCGTGCCCATATTCGACATCCGCAAGGTCGCGGGCGACACCGACATGCTGGTCAAGACGCCGGCACTCGGCGCCGCGCTTGCCCGTACGCTGGGCGACAAGCCCGCCGCGCTTATGCGCGGCCACGGCGCAGTCGTGGTCGGCGATTCGCTGCCGCAGGTGGTGGGGCGCAGTTATTACCTGCAGATGGATGCGAAACTGCAGGCGCAGGCCATGGCGCTCGGCGGCGAAATCACCTATCTGGATGCCGGCGAAACCGCCAAGACCGAAGCATTCGGAGGCTACGAACGCGCCTGGGATCTATGGAAACGCAAGGCGATGGGCAAGTAGGCTGCTTGCCGCAAGAGTTCGGCCGCCCTCTCTACACTGAGTCCCGGGATTTTGAAGGCCACTTCATGAGGCACGAACATGCAGTCGCGCTCAGACCTGCATAGGCGCAGGATGGCCTGCCGGCCGGCGGGAAGCGTGGTCCGGGAATCGGCCAGCCTTCAACCGCAGGGCTCAGGCCGGCGTTGACGCTGCCAAGGCGCGGGAATACGCTGAGCTTGAATCTCCTGCTAAAATAATGACATGGCCCGGGTCGCGGGTCGCTCCAAAAGGGGGCGGTGGTGGAACCTGCCACACACGCCGGCACCCGCCAGTGCTCATCGGCGCGCTTCTCTTCTCGAATGCGACCCCCGCCGTTCGCCAGTAACTCGTTTGCTGCGAATCGTTGCAACCTTTGAGAAGGCGTGTAGTGATGATCGCTGAAGAACCGGAGTTCCCGCAGATCATGTCCGATGCGGAAATCGACGCGAAAGTTCCGGTTAGCGAGACCGTCAATCAGAAGTATCAACGCCAACCTACGGACAAGGAGTTGACCGCGGAGGCGGTCGCGATGTTGAAAGCACGGTTTCCCCGCATCCATCAGACCTTGCTTGCGCTATGGGGGACGGGCCCGGGCGAAGCCTATCTGGACGGTTTGATCATGGACGACCGCGGCAATCGCCAGGGCTTCCCGCCGGACGTCCTGCGCGCCCTGCTGGTCCTGCAGCGCGTTCAATTCCAGACGTTTGGCACCTTCAAGAAGATCAATCCCTGGGACTTCGGCTCGAAATCCTGAGC
>CAYNFN010000295.1:0-5981 GCA_964396485.1 uncultured Alcaligenaceae bacterium | reverse complement strand
ATCCCCGGTGCCTCGATAATCCAACCTGAGGACGTGCTGGCCTCTATCAGCAAGAGAAATGGCCAGTTTTCGAAGCGCGAGCTGCGTGCGCATGTATTCCCTAAACAGAGGCGGACAGATGACCGTGAGTACGCGGCCATTGCCACCGACCGGCAGATGGTAATTCGCGAAGAGCTGCCGGTTGCTCGGTCCAAAGTAAAATGCTTCGATCGCGGGAAAGGACAGCCTGGAATGCGTTTTGGCAGCAGGAGGCGTGGCCGGCGCCGGGGCAATCGGTTCAAGCGCGAGATCAGCGGGCGTCATCGATAGCACACGGGTAGCCAGAGCTTCCAGCGTCGGGCACTCTTCCAGCAAAATGATGTCCACGTGTCCTCTTAGAGCAACGATCAAGGAGACAGTTGTTCACGCACGCTCGTCGACGTGCCGACGACTTGGCCGACGCGAAAACAACAAGACGATGCCATGCCTTTGTCCCTGTTCATTGATGGCTCTCAATCACGGGCGTATATAACCACCCGCCCAGTTCTTGATTTCCTCCATCAGCCGACGCCGGTGCAGGTCCAGTGTGTAGGTGTGCTCCGCCTGCGGCCAGAATAGCTCGGTGCAAAACTGGTGATATCCCTCCACCCCAACAACTCGACCCAGTTGCCCTGCCTGATTGTAGTACTGAAGATGGGCATATTGCGTGAACACGGACAGCACCCGCCCCCCCCGCTCCCGGATTGACTCGAACGCCGCTCGCAGTTGCTCCTGAGTCGGAAGATCCCTGAGTGCCAACGGATCGACTTGTTTTTCCCTGTCCCCGCTCGGGGTTGTCAGCTCCTTGAAGCGACGCTTCAACCACGCAAGGTATCGAGCAGGATTGGTCCACTTCACAATGATTGCCCGCGCCCTGAAACCATCGTCCGGAAAACAGATCGGATCCAGCAAAACCAGCCCGACCACTCGCGGGTCCTTGAGCGACAGCCTGATCGAGTTGTCCGCGCCAGAGCAGAGCCCGGCTAACACGAACGGCACGCGGCCAATACGCGAATCCAGAACGCCCACGATCTCCGCGTAATCTGCCGCTACGGATTGCTGATTCGTCAGGCCGGAGCGCCCTGGACTATCGCCCGTGCCGGCCAGATCGACCCGCAGCGAACTGAAGCCCATTGATGCTAGTTCTCTGGCGAGGCGGACATGTAGTCGAGATGGACCGACGCGATGCAGCGACCCAGCGTTCAAAAAGACAAACACCGGTAGTTCCCGCGCGTTGCGAGGCGGCACGCCCGCTTGGGTCAGTATCCCCAATAGCCGCCCGCCTTCCCCGAACTGCAAGGCTTCTTCTGTCAGGACATGGTCAGACATGCGATCAGCCGCTCCAATACCAGCCGAGGTACCAAAAGATCCCCCGAATCTGTCTCCCAGTTGCACGCGAAACGCGCCACGTCCTGGGGAACCCCCTGCACGGGAAAACCGTTTGCCAACGTTGTGCTGACGACGTGCAGCTTGCTCTTCGGAACACTGGAATAGGCACTCGCATCCAGCAAACGAAACTCTTCGAGCATGCGCTCGGACAGACGGTACCCCGCATACTCATGCATCGCTTCACGGCGCTCAGCACGACTCAGATAGTAATGTTGCTCAAGCATTGCTATTTGAATGCGACGCAGTGACTCAAGATACCCGGTCCCTTCGGGTACCGGATCCCATAGAACCAGCCGCTGGACGTCATTCGTTGCCCCCACCGACCTGCAGGCCAGCAGCGCGCCGGCCCGCACTCCCAGCAGCCGCACTTCGCTGCTGCCGGACAACTCGCGCCCTTCACGCACAGCGAGCGCGATGTCCTCCACCCAGTCGGAGACCCCCACCTCGCTGAGGTCACCAAACGAATCCCCGGTGCCTCGATAATCCAACCTGAGGACGTGCTGGCCTCTATCAGCAAGAGAAATGGCCAGTTTTCGAAGCGCGAGCTGCGTGCGCATGTATTCCCTAAACAGAGGCGGACAGACGACCGTGAGTACGCGGCCATTGCCACCGACCGGCAGATGGTAGTTAGCGAAGAGCTGCCGGTTGCTCGGTCCAAAGTAAAACGCTTCGATCATGGGAAAAGCCAGAACGGAACCTGCTTTCGCGGCGGGAGGCGTGGCCGGCGCCGGGGCAATCGGTTCAGGCGCGAGATCAGCGGGCGTCATCGATAGCACACGGGTAGCCAGAGCTTCCAGCGTCGAGCACTCTTCCAGCAATTCGCGTAACGAGACCGCCACCCCAAAACGCTTCTGTATCGCGCCACTCGCCTGGGTGAGGAAAAGCGAATCGAGACCCAGCTCGAGAAACATCGCCGACGGATCGAGCGACGCCGCGTCCATGCCCGACAGCTCGGAGAAAAGGGTCTGCAAGCGCTTGATCATCTGCGCCCCACGATCGGCAGAGGCTTGCGGAGCTGTCGATTCGGGTATGGAATCCTCGATCGGGGGGGATTCAGGCAACGCGGTCGGGGTGAGCAGTGGTCGGGATTCCTTGGCTGCCGCAGCCGGCGTGATCCACAAGCGACGCCGTTCAAACGGATAGGTAGGGAGCGATATCCGGCGGCGCTTAGATTGAGCGTGAAACGCGGACCAGTCGATGCCGGCGCCTACCGTCCACAGCCGGCCTGCGGCCGCAAGTAGATAGTCGAGATCGGCCTCGAAATCCTGGCCCGCGTGCAGCGAGGTGAGCACGAGCTGCTCGGCTTTGCGAGCCGGGTGCTGCCGCGCCAGGCCGGTGAGGGCCTGGCCCGGACCGACTTCTAACAGAACCAGACCGGGATCCATGAGCTGGCCGGCACCGTCCATGAAACGCACCGGCTGGCGCATCTGCTGCGCCCAATACGCGGGATCGGTTGCTTCTAAGTCCGTAATTAGCTTGCCCGTGAGCCCGGAAACCCAGCGTTGCTCGGGCGCATGGCGCGCAATCGTACGTACGAATTCAGTAAAGTCCGCGACGATCGGTTCCATCATCGGCGAATGGAATGCGTGTGACGTCGGCAGCTTTTTATGGGCGATCTGCCGGGCAGTGAGCCGCCCCTCCAGTTCCGCTACGGCGGCGTGATCGCCCGAGATCACGGTGAGGCTAGGCGCATTCAGCGCCGCCACGGCCGTTTGCGGACGCAAATCGGCGATGATCTCGTCAAGCGGGGAGCGCACCGCGAGCATCGCTCCGGATGGCAGGTCCTGCATCATGCGCCCCCGGCGTGCAATCAGACGCAGCGCGTCATCCCGCGAGAATACCCCGGCAAGGCAGGCGGCCACGTACTCGCCCAGGCTGTGGCCGATCATCGCGGCCGGCTCGATGCCCCAGGACATCCACAATCGCGCGAGCGCATACTCGATGACGAACAGCGCGGGCTGCGTGATGGCGGTCTGCGTGATTTGCTCCTGCGCGGCGGCAATACCCGCGTCCGGCGGGTAGAGGATCGTACGCAGATCCAACCCGAGATGTGCCCGCAGGACCTCGGAACATTCGTCAACATCGGTCCGGAATGACACCTCGGAGTGGTAGAGCGTGCGCCCCATGTTGACGTACTGAGCGCCCTGCCCCGGGAACAGGAATGCAACGCCTATAAGCGGCCGCTCCGCGTTGCCGGTGAACACACGCTTCGGATCAGGTTGCGCCAGCAGCTTGATCGCTTCGCTGCGTTCGCGACAGACCAGTGCGCGGCGGTGGTTGAACGCGCGGCGACCGATCTGCAGCGTGTAGGCTGCATCGGCCAGGTCAATAGACTCTACGCCGGCAAGATGCTCTTTGAGCCGCACGGCCGCGCGATCGAGCGCCGCGGCTGAACGCGCCGAAAGCACCAGGAGTTGGCGATTGCGCGCCGGGCCGCCCGGCTCGGGCGCAGGTGCTTCCTCGAGCACCACGTGCGCGTTCGTGCCCCCCACGCCCAACGAGCTCACTCCAGCCCGGCGCGGCGTGGCGCCGGACTTCCAGGGTTGCAGCCGCGCGTTGATGTAAAACGGACTGTCCTCAAGACCCAGCTTCGGGTTCGGTGACTTGAAATGGAGGCTCGCGGGCAGCAGCTTGTGATGCAACGCGAGCGCCGTCTTGATGAGGCCGGCCACGCCGGCCGCCTGATCCAGGTGGCCGATGTTGGTTTTTATGGATCCGACCGCGCAGAATCCTTTGTCACGTGCGCCTCCGGCACGGAACGCCTGCGTGAGCCCGGCAATCTCGACCGGGTCACCGAGTGGCGTCCCGGTTCCATGCGCTTCGATATACGAGATGGTTTCGGGGTCAATGCCCCCTAGCGCGTGGGCCATCGAGATCACCTGCGCTTGCCCATCGACGCTCGGCGCGGAAAAACTGATCTTGGCGGCGCCGTCATTGTTGAGCGCCGCGCCCTTGATGACCGCGTAAACGGTATCGCCGTCAGTCAGTGCGTCGTGGAGTCTGCGCATAACCACGATTCCGACGCCGTTGCTGAACACCGTTCCCTGGGCGTCGCGGTCGAATGCCCGGCAGTGCCCATCGGGCGCGGTAATCATGCCTTCCTGCCTCAGGTAGCCGCGCCGCTGCGGCAGGGTGATCGAGACCCCGCCGGCCAGCGCCATATCGCACTGGTAACTGAGCAGGCTCTGCACCGCCGAGCAAACCGCCACCAGCGCGGTCGAGCAGGCCGTCTGAATGTTGAGCGCCGGGCCCTTCAGATCGAGCTTGTAGGCGACCCGGGTCGTCAGATAATCATTCTGTTTACTCGTCATCATCGTGAACCAGCCGACAATGTCGGTCACGTCCCTGCGGCTGAGCAGGTGCTGCAGGTAGTAGCTGTTTTCTCCGGCGCCGGCGAACACGCCGATCGGGCCGGTGAATCTCTGCGGGTCATAACCCGCGTCTTCCATCGCCTCCCACGCGGTTTCCAGAAATACTCGGTGCTGCGGATCGAGAACCTCCGCCTCTTTCAAATTAATGCCGAAGAAACCCGCGTCGAACATCTCGATGTCGTCAAGAATGCCGCGCGCCCGCACGTAGGCCGGGCTGGCACGCGCTACCATGTCCTCGTCCGGTCCAGCTTCCAGCTCGTCATCGCGGAAATGCGAGATCGTCTCCCGGGCTTCCAGCAGGTTCTGCCACAGCTGCGCAACGTTGCGCGCGCCGGGGAAGCGGCCAGCCATCCCTATGATCGCGATACCTTCTTCCGGATCGTATGCTGCCGAGTAAGACATCGTTACCGTTGCCCCTTGATGGTTCGTTGCCTGAGCATCGCCTCACGCTGCTTGAGCGCGCGGTCCGTGGCCGCCGCCGGTGCGAGCGACTGTTTGGCCGTACCGCTCAGATAGCTCGCCAGCGTGCGGACTGTTGGATACTGCATGAGCGCGACAAACGGCAGGTCGGGCCGCAGCGACGCGCGCAACTGACTGTGCGCCCGCAGGAGTAGCAGCGAAGGTCCGCCCAGGTCAAAGAAGTTGTCGTTGACGCCAACCCTGTCTATGCCCAGCACAGCGGTCCAGATCTGCGCGATCGCGTTTTCGGCGGGTGTGCGTGGCGCGGCATAGGAACGACCGTCGCCTGGGAGTGAGACCGCCGGGGCTGGCAGTGCCTTGCGATCCACCTTGCCGTTTGGAGTAAGCGGCAAGGCCTCCAGGCTCACGTAGTGAGACGGCACCATGTACTCCGGCAGGCTCGCGCGGAGGAGAGCGCGCAACTGCTCGACCAGATCGACAGGCGGATTCTCGGTAATGAGGTAGGCAACCAAGCGCCTGTCGCCCGGGACGTCCTCGCGCGCAATGGCCACGACCTCGCGGATTGCCGGGTGGCGGGCGATACCGGCTTCGATCTCCCCCAGTTCGATTCGGTAGCCACGGATCTTGATCTGGAAGTCGAGCCGCCCCAGGTGCTCGAGCGTGCCGTCACTGCGCCAGCGGGCACGGTCACCGGTGCGGTAGAGCCTTGCCCCCGGCGTGGCACTGAACGGGTCCCGGATGAAGCGCTCGGCGGTCAACTCGGGCCGCCTCCAGTAGCCGAGC
>CAYNFN010000294.1:0-4633 GCA_964396485.1 uncultured Alcaligenaceae bacterium | reverse complement strand
ACCAGTACCAGGTCGCAGGGTGAAAGCCGTTTCAGCAACTGCGGCAACTCCGGCTCGGCTTCCTTGCGTGACTCGTGCATCAGCACCCAGCGTGCGCTCGAACTCACCAGCACTTCGGTGGCGCCGGCCTGCCGGTGACGGTAGGAATCCTTGCCGGGCTGGTCCACGTCGAAGGCATGGTGGGCATGCTTGATCAACGACACCTTCAGCCCGCGCGCAACAAATAGCGGGACCAGGTTTTCGATCAGGGTTGTCTTGCCGCTGCCCGAGTAGGCAGCGAAACCGAAAATTTTCAAGGTGGTTAAGGAAAACGTTTTTCTGTTTCACGGATCAAATTATAGTAAACCTTGTTGGCACGCTCCGCTTACCAGCCTGGGTGTGATCACCTGTGGCCGCATGATTGCCTGCGTCTGAGCTGGCCTTACGGCCAGCAATTAGAGCGTTGACGCAGAGGGCGCAGAGGAAAAGCAAGAAAGCGCGCAGAGAAAACCTGACCAGGTGTTAAAGGCCTGATGGTGCATCATTTTGATTGTCGACACTTGGCACCTAGTAGGTTTTCTTCCGCGTACTCTCTCTTCCTCTCTGCGCCTCTGCGTTGAGATTTTCGTTTGCTTACCCCTCAAGGGGGTATAGAAATGAATTCTTTGCGTTCCTTCGCGACCTTTGCGTCTTTGCGTTGAGGTTCTAATCGACGCTGCCGTTCTCCAGATGCAGCCGCACCACACCGGGCAGATTGATCACCTCCTGATCATGGCAGGCAATGATCACCACCTTGTCCGCTGCGGCAAGCTGTGCAATCAACTCGATCACCCGTTTGCGGCCGTCCGCGTCAAGATTGGCAGTCGGCTCATCGAGCAGATAAACCCGCGGCGACAGCACCTTTACCCGCGCCAGCGCCACCCTCTGTTGCTCGCCGCCGGACAGACGCTGCGCCGGCGCATTGGCTAGTTCCGCCATGCCCGCCCAAGCAAGCGCCTCGCGCGCCAGGCGCGCGCGTCCATTGCGCGGCATGCCGCGCACCCTCAACCCATACTCGACGTTGGCGAGCGCGCTGCTGCTGAACATGTACGGATGCTGATGCACGAATCCGATCTGCCGCCGCACCTGCACGGGCAAACGGTCGAGTTGCAATAGCCTGCCTTCGAACGCAAAGCGTTCCACCTGCGCCGGCTCCAACCCGGCGAGAATGCGCAGCAACGTGCTCTTCCCCGCTCCGTTGTCGCCGGAAAGAACGTAGCTCGAGCCCGCTTCCAGGACAAGCTTCGGAATTCGCAGTACCTGGCGGCCGCCCCAGGACTTGGCGAGCGCGGTGACTTCAATCACGGCTGCCATGCCCGCCTCATGCCGCCCTGCCCCTGCACCGCCGCCAGGGCGACGTTCACCGCCAGCGCCAGCACGATCAGCACGATTCCCAGCGCCACGCCCTGCGCAAATTCGCCCTTGCTGGTTTGCAGCGCAATCGCCGTGGGAATGTTGCGGGTGAGCCCAGCTATGTTGCCGCCGACCATCAGCGAACAGCCGATCTCCGAGATGATCCGGCCGAAACCCATGAAAACCGCGGCCATCACCCCGAAGCGCACTTCCCACAAAGTCGTCATCGCTGCGCGCAGCCGGCCGGCGCCGAGACTCGCCGCGGTTTCATAGGCGCGCGGATCAGCGCCCTGTACCGCGGTCAGCGTGTATGCGGCGAGCACAGGAAAGGCAATGACCATCTGCCCAAGGACCATCGCGGGCTGGGTGAAGAGCAGATGCAACGCGCCGAGCGGCCCCTGCCTGGACAGCAAAAGGTAAAGCAGCAGGCCCACGACCACCGTCGGAAAAGACTGGAACGCCTGCACCAGAATCACCAGCAGCCGTCTTCCTGGAAAAGCGACCTGTGCCAGTGCGAAACCAGCCGCCACCGCCAGCGGCCCGGCCAGGAGCAATGCCAGGATCGAGACTTTGATCGATACCCAGACGATTCCCCACAGCGTAGGGTCGCCCGAGAACAGCAGCCGGAACGCCTCCCTGTTGGTATCGAAAAGATCCATTCAGCGCGCGTGGAGGAAGAACAATTGCTCGCCATCCACCCGGAAAGCGGCGATCGCAGCCTGCCCTTCAGCGGAGGTCAGCCACTCGATGAATTGCATCGCGCCGGCGTAGTTGACGCCGGGATGCCGCGCCGGATTCACGGCGATCACCCCGTAGGGGTTGAACAGTTTCGCATCGCCCGATACCAGGATTTCCAACCCGGTTTTTGCCCGGTACGCGGCATAGGTGGCGCGGTCGGTCAGCGTATAGCCCCGCATTTCCGCGGCCATCATCAGCACTTCGCCCATTCCCAGTCCCGCCGAAACGTAACCGGACGTCGCTGCGGGCTCGACACCGGCTGCCTTCCAGTAGCTTTGCTCCATTTTGTTCGTGCCGGAATCGTCGCCGCGCGAAACGAAGCGGCTGCCCGCTGCCGCAATCTTCTTGAATGCCGTCAGCACGTCGCTGCCGCGTATGCCCGCGGGGTCGGCTTTCGGTCCCACGACGATGAAGTCGTTATACATCACGTCGCGGCGATTGACGCCGAACCCGGCGGCCACGAATTTCTCCTCGTCGGCACGACTATGCACCAACACCACGTCCACGTCACCGTTCTCGCCCAGCTTCATCGCCTTGCCCGACCCTACCGCGATGACGCGCACTTTGGTGTCGTATTTCGCTTCGAACAAGGGCAGGATCGCGTTCAGCAGGCCTGAGTTCTCGGTGCTGGTGGTGGTGGCGAGCCGCAAGTCCGGGGCGGCGTGAGCGGCCGTAATGCCGTTGAACAAGAGCAACAGGAAACCCAGGATTCTGAAACAAGCGGTCATGGTCGAAACTCCCCGGCAAAGTCGAAAAACCGCCGCGCTCAACGTTGCGCTGGCGTTATATCTTTTGCAATATAATGCCTCAGATTGCGGCCGGCCGCCCTGCCGGCGGCGTGCACCCGGGCCATGAAAACAAGCAATACATGAACGAACCATTCATCAGTCCCGCCCAACTGCCTGTTGGCCATGGCCGTCCTGTCGCCGACACTCGCGGCAGGCCTCTTCGCGACCTGCGGGTTTCGGTGACCGACCGCTGCAACTTCCGCTGCACCTACTGCATGCCAAAGGAGGTGTACGGACGCGATTTCCAGTTCCTGGAGCGCTCGCAGCTGCTCACCTTCGACGAGATCCACCGGCTGGTGCGGATTTTCCGCGGCCACGGCGTCGAGAAGGTGCGCATCACCGGCGGCGAGCCGCTGGTACGGCGCCAGCTCGAGAAGCTGATCGAAATGCTGGCGCAGGAGGCTGACCTCGACCTCACGCTCACGACCAACGGTTCCCTGCTGAAGCAAAAGGCCCGGGCGCTGAAGGATGCGGGGCTCAAGCGCGTCACCGTCAGCCTCGATTCGCTTGACGATGCGGTATTCCGGGCAATGAACGACGTGGACTTTCCGGTGGCGAAAGTGCTGGAGGGCATCGAGGAAGCCGACAAGGCCGGCCTCGCGCCGCTCAAGGTCAACATGGTGGTCAAGCGCGGGACCAACGACCAGAGCGTCGTGGACATGGCGCGCTTTTTCAAGGGCAGCGGCCACATCCTGCGCTTCATCGAATTCATGGACGTCGGCCATACCAATGGCTGGAAAATGGAAAACGTCGTCCCCTCTCGCGAACTGGCCGCGAAGATCAACGCGGTAATCCCGATCGAGCCCATGGACGCCAATTACATCGGTGAGGTCGCCGAGCGCTGGCGCTATAAGGACGGCTCGGGCGAAATCGGATTCATTTCCTCGGTAACCCAGGCGTTCTGCAAGGACTGCACGCGCGCACGGCTGTCCGCGGAAGGTTCGATCTATACCTGCCTGTTCGCCACGCAAGGAACCGACCTGCGCAGCCTGATCCGCGGCGGCGCCTCGGACGAGGACATTTCCGCGGCCGTCGCCAAGATCTGGCGCGCGCGCACCGACCATTATTCCGAGATCCGCACGGGCGAGACGGCCAAGCTGCACAAGGTCGAAATGTCCTACATTGGTGGTTGATGACTAACCAAATCAAGATCCTCAACGCAAAGTATTCATTTCAATACCCCCTTGAGGGGTACGCAAAGGTACGCGAAGGAAAACCAGAAGAGGATGAATTGATTCCATAAAGAATCCTTTGCGTTGAACGCCTTTCGCGTTTGATTTTCGCCCCTCGTACTTTGGATGCCGATGGACACTCCCAAAACTCTCCGTGAACTCAGCTCCGCCGACGATTACGACCCCAATTCGATGCCGGTAGAGAAGGCGCGCAGCCACATACGCGCCTTTCTCGAACCGGTCACGGCGGTCGAACGACTGAACATCCGCGCAGCGCTCGGGCGCGTGCTCGCCGAAGAGGTGATTTCACCGGTCAATGTTCCGCAGCACGACAACTCTGCGATGGATGGCTATGCCGTGCGCTTCGGCGATCTCGAGCAGGACGGCGAGGCAACCCTCAAGGTGATCGGGGCTGCTTTCGCCGGCAAGCCTTTCGAGGGCAGCGTCGGCCCGGGGCAGGCGGTGCGCATCATGACCGGCGCGGTGATTCCCAAGGGCGCGGATACCGTCATCCAGCAGGAACGCGCGAAAGCCTCCGGCGACAAGGTGGCGGTCGCACCGGTA
>CAYNFN010000293.1:0-3617 GCA_964396485.1 uncultured Alcaligenaceae bacterium | reverse complement strand
CACAACCCAATGACATTTCGACTCCTTCGAGGGACCGGGCGATTCTGGCCGATGGCTGCGTCGGCTCCTCGCTTATGTAGGCCGGCTACACGGCGTCCTCACCGTCTTGCCCTCGACCCGAATCGCCTCGGTCGCGCATGTGGAACTTGGTCAGAGCTTCCTTAGCCGCCGACGATGACTTCGCGGGCCACGGCGCGCGCCTCCAGCTCCACTTCGAGCCCGACCACCGGCGGCCGACCATAATGCCAGCGCACCCCGCGCGGCAGCGCCCCGGTCGCCTTGGCGGCCAACGCAGCCATTGCTCCCGGGATCTCTTCGGCGGCGTACAACTCCACGTGCGTCGCGTTGTGCCAGTCGAACCCGAGTTCCGCGAGCCTGCCGGTTACCGCCGACATTACGTGGGCAAGCTTGCGCTGCATTCCTTCCGGGGAAACGTCGGCCAACGCGATGACGCTGTTGCCGGGTCCGCGTTCGGTCATTCCCGACATCGTAAAAGTGGCGGCGTTACGGTCCGAAGCCACCGTGTAGGAAAAAGCATGGAGCGACGGCTCCCGCGGTGCGTTCAGTGCTGGCGAGACGTTGGTGCGCGAGACCGGATTCAGACCCTGGTAAATCAGGTCCCATGCTTTCAGCCGCACCACGTAAGGCGCGTTGAACTCGGAAAATTCCTCGGCGCTCAACTGCCGCGGCAACCGCAATTGCATTCCGCACAGCGCCTGCATCGGCCGACCCAGCGACTTGAGGTGGCCTTCGACCAGCGCGTAGCCCTGCTCCAGCGGCAACCAGCGGGCCAGAATCGCATGCACCAGTTCGTACCCCGGTTCCGCGACTGCGCCGCCCGCGAATACCGGACCGCCCGGCAGGAAACGGTAACCGCTGCCCGGCCGGAAAATCATCGCCGGCGCCTGCGCACGCACGCCGGAAATCGCCAGCAGCGGGCTGGCCGCAAGCAAGGTCAGGAAGCTGCGTCGCGACGGCATCGATTGGACGATCATATCCGTCCTCCTCGTTTCCGCTGGGCACGCTTGGCCACCCGGCGTGCCGCAGGCTTTTTTCGCTTGCGCGGTTGCGCCGACTTCCGCGCGGCTTTTTTCACTTTTTTCAGCATGCGTTCGGCGGTAAACAGGTCCTGATCGAGGATGCCCGCCGCCTTTGCGATCGCAATCCTGCCTTCGGCCTTGCTCACATCCGGGTGGATTCGGATCAATTCGCTGATCGCCTCCGCGATTGCCTTGCGCGCATTGTCTTTCAGATGCGCATCCTTGGCACGATCCAGCGCTTTCATCAGCGCGTCGATGACCGGCTTGGCAAGCGCTTCGAAGGCCACGTCTTACCCGGCGGCGAATTTGTACTCGAGGATCAGGTAACGGCGGCCGACCAGATCCCTGGTCATGCTCTGCTTCTCGCCGTTGTATTCTGCCTCGATGGTGTAGCGCCCGCCGGCGGGCGGGTTTATGTAGAAGTAAGGGCCTTCGGATACGGCTTCCAGGATCGCGTCGCCCTTGATGTCGCGCAGCGTGACCGTCACTCCGGTAACGCCGTCCACCTCTCCGCGGACCTCGAAGATGAGCTGGATCGGATACTTGGGGGCGACCTTGAACATTGCCATGCGCTGTGGCTCGTCGACTCCACCGCTAACATAGGTGCTGCCTCCCTGCTTGTGCACCTTCGGCGGCTCGACTTCATCTGCGTGCAGCGGCAGCGCACCCAACGCAACCAGGAATCCCGCCACAACGTAATGGACCTTCTTCATCTACTCACCCTTCTTCAACTCGCTGTGCGCCCGAGAATATCACAGGCCTGGATCGCCCATCCCGCATCTAAAAACCAATAACACCGTTAATACGAAGGACACGAAGGAGAAACGAAAAAGGGTTTCGAGAATCTTTGGTGTGCAGCGATCAAGGACTCACGCGGCCAAAGGAGACCTTCAAACCCGAAATGGCTACTGCTGGTTGGAGTAGCTGTGGCTCTTCGGCCAAGGCAGCACGGGGTCGGCGGTGCGCAGCCGGGCCGGCCAAACAACCTCGGTCTTGCCGCCGATGTACTGCATCACGACCGGCGAAGAGCGTTCGTTCTGACCCGCCATCTCGGTGCCCGGGGGAAAGAACTTCACGCCGTAGCCCTGCATCGTGCCGCCGTCCGGTATATCGGTGTCGAGCGCGGCTTTGCGCAGCGCCTCCGGATCCGTCCCGCCGTACTTCTTGATCGCGCGCGGCAACACGTCGGTGAGGAAGATCCAGGTCTGGTTGAAGCCAATCGAGACGTGTAAGGGCACCTGGTCGGTTTTGGTCTCGGCCTTGTAGCGCTTTACCATTTCCTGCGTCAGCTTACCCAGGCCGAGTGCGAGAGTCGTGGGATCGAGCAACTGCGCGGGTACCGGATCCACGGTGTAGATGAACTCCGAGTCCTTGCCGAACGCCTCGCGCAGCTTGTCGTACTGGCTGTAGCCCGCACCGTGACCGATGAGCGCCGCCCATTTGAGTCCCTGCTCGCGCGTCTGACGCCAGAACAGGGTGATGTCCGGGTTGTAGCCGGTGTGCAGGATCACATCGGGGCGCGCACGGCGCAGCTTGGTAACCAGGCTGGAGAGGTCGGGCGCGGTCGCCGTGTAACCCTCCTTGAGCACAATCCGCATGCCGTATTTCGTGCAGGTTTGCTCATTGCCCGCGGCGACGCCAGTACCGTAGGGGCCGTCTTCATAAATGATCGCGACCTTCAGATCCCTTGGATCCTTGCCAAGCTTGGCCCTGGAGTTCTCGTGCAGGAAGCTGCAGGAGGCAGCGCCGAACTGGTCCGAGTGGACCTGAGCGCGGAACACGTAGCGCAGGTTCTTGCCTTTGAGCACGCTCGACGCAATGCACGTGTTTATCCACATGAACTGCTTCGCGGCATCCACCTTCTGCGCCAGCGGCACGCATTGCGCGCTCGAGAACACACCCATGACGAGATTCACTTTCTCCTGATCAAGCAAGCGTGTAGCCTCGTTGATCGCCACCTCGGCCTTGGACTGCGCGTCGACGTAGAACGGCACGATCTTGTAGCCCTCGACCCCGCCGCGCTCGTTGATCATGTCGATGGCGATCTTGGTGCCCATCGCGTTGGCCTGTGAGCCCCCGGCTGCAAACGGTCCGGTGTAGTCGTAGATGACGCCGATCTTCACTTCCTTTTGCTGCGCATGCAGGGGCACGCTGACTGCCGCGGCCAAGGCCGCCGCGGCGAATGCGCGAAAAACAATGGATCGCAAGCGCATCACCTCCTCCCTCGAAGTCCGGTTCCGGTGAATTTTGGGATGACGTTCGAAGGGCAGCTCCTGGCCCGAACGCGGTTATTCGCGCAAGCGCGCAAATAGGCGTCCGTGTCTCCAGCCTTTCTCATGTCTGGCATCAATATGCAGCTGCCTATCTTAGACGTAAATCCTCTTGAGTACCCAAATAGGAAACCGCTGATTTTCGGTCAAGCTCAGGTACCTCGGACGAACGTCGCCGCCGCCGAGGGCAAGATCAGACACTGTCTGTCAGCTCAAGTCTGAGCCACTACGGTTGAAGGAAATTACTTCGTCGCTACGTTTCTCGTGGGTTTCCTTCGTGTCCTTCGTGTTCAACGCTCTAATAGCC
>CAYNFN010000292.1:0-4593 GCA_964396485.1 uncultured Alcaligenaceae bacterium | reverse complement strand
GTCACGGTCGTGGCGCTCGCGATCGTCACCGGACTGCTGGTCTACGTGGTGCCGCAGGTGGTGCAAGTGTTCCAGCAGTCGCGCCAGAGCCTGCCTTTGCTCACGCGCGCGCTGATTGCATTGAGCGATTTCTTGCGCGGGGCCTGGCCGTATCTCGTGGTAATTGTCGTGGGCGGGTTTGCAGCCGCGCGCTTGGCGCTGCGCCGCGATGCGGCAAGACGCAGTTGGCATGCTTTGTTGCTGCGCATGCCTTGGCTCGGATCGCTGATACGCGGCGTCAACACCTCACGCTTCGCCGGCACGCTTGCGATTCTGGTCGGGGGCGGTGTCCCGCTGCTCTCCGCACTTGCCTCCGCTTCACGGGTGATGACCAACATTGTGTTGCGCGAGGCAGTAGAGCGCGCCATCGAGCGGGTGCGCGAAGGCGCGAGCCTCGCCCGGGCGCTGGGCGAAACCCGCGCGTTTCCGCCGCTGCTGATCCATCTGGTCGCAAGCGGGGAGGTGAGCGGGAAGTTGGAGCAGATGCTCAATCGTGCCGCGCACCTGGATACCCAGGCACTGGAGCGGCGCCTGGCGGTCTTTCTCACGCTGCTCGAGCCGGTGATGATCCTGGTGATGGGGGGAATCGTGCTGCTGATCGTGCTCGCGATATTGCTGCCGATCATCGAAATCAACCAGCTGGTGCGCTGATCCCGCTGTCGGCGCGGCGAAAGAGCGACACTGCGGCGGCGAAACCGGACGCGCCTCAGAACTCGATACTTACTCCGGCAAGAATGCCGCTGCCGCCGACCTTCACCTCCTTGCCGGTGCCCCCGGTGGTGGAGTCAACATACTTGTACTGCTTGTACTGCACATTGAGACCGATATGATTGAAGCGGAATTCCATGCCCGCCAAGCCCTGAAAAGCCAGACCTGTCGCCTTCCCTGTCGCGCCGCCACTATAGGAAGCATTAGTTTGACCGACGCCGGCGCCCACGAAAAGATAAAACGAGCTTGCCAGGCGGAAGCAATACTTTCCGTTCACCATGTTCCTTGTCCTTGACCGAGTCCTGTGCAAGGATGGAACGTTGGCTTGCAGTCAACGAGGACGGAACGATGGCTGACTTTCGGCATTTGCCCTGGAGGGCGTTTGCCCTTGCAGCGCTTGGGCTCGGCGCCTGTGGCGGCGGGTCGGATGGCGAGTCGCAGCCGGCGCCGCCTGTCACGCTAACGGTACAACAAGTATTCGCCAGCCTGCCTTCCTTCAGCAGCCCGGTTGCGATGCTCCAGGCCCCGGGTGACAGCACACGCTGGTTCGTCGTCGAGCAAGATGGCCAAGTGCGGGTATTTGCCAATAATCCGGCGGTCACGGTAGCGAACCTGTTCGTCGACATCGACGGCATGGATCGCGTGACCTCCGGCGGCGAGACCGGATTGCTCGGCATGGCGTTTCATCCGAATTTCCCGACGGACCGCCGCGTGTTTCTCTCCTACACCGCCACCTCCGGCAATCTCGTGTCACGCATCTCGTCATTCATGACGGCGGATGGCGGGCAGACCCTTGACCCGGCTTCAGAACAGATAGTCCTCACACTCAATCAGCCGGAAGACAACCACAACGGCGGCAACATTGCATTTGGCCCCGATGGCCTGCTCTACATCGGTTTCGGCGACGGCGGCGGCGCCAACGATCAGCACACGCAGAACGGTCCGATCGGCAACGGCCAGGCGTTGACGACGATGCTCGGCAAGATTCTGCGCATCGATGTCGGGGCCGAAGCGGCGACGACCTACACGATTCCTTCGACCAATCCGTTTGCCGCCAATCCGAAATGCGGACCCGGAACAAACGCACAAAGCTGCCCCGAGATCTATGCCTACGGTTTCCGCAATCCCTGGCGCTGGAGCTTCGACCGGCAGAGCGGCGACCTGTGGGCCGGTGATGTCGGCCAGAGCGCGCGCGAGGAAGTCGACCGGGTGACGCTCGGCGGCAACTATGGATGGCGCTGCTTCGAGGGCACGCGCAACACCGGGTTCGCCTGCGGATCGCTGCCGAACCTGTTGCCGCCGGTCGCGGAGTACGGCCGCAGCGTCGGGACGAGCACCACCGGCGGGTACGTCTACCACGGTTCGGCGATCACCTCCCTCGTCGGCCGCTACGTCTTCGGCGACTTTGGCTCCGGCAGGATCTTCAACATTGCGGGCACCACGCAACCCACGTTGACGCTAACGAGCGGATTCGAATCCGGTCTCAGCATCTCTTCATTCGGTGAGGACAACGATGGCGAACTTTACGTCGTGCACTATGGCGGCGAGCTCTATCGAATCAGCCAGTAGCCGCGCGGCTGCGAACCACAATCCCGTCTCTGTCTCTGTGCGATCCTTGCACTGGACGGCGTCGGCGAGCCGCTGCTCTCCGCACTCGCTTCGGCTTCACGGGTGATGACCAACATGGTGTTGCGGGAGGCGGTAGAGCACGCCATCGAGCCGGTGCGCGAAGGCGCGAGCCTGGCCCGCGCGCTGGGCGAAACCCGCGCGTTTCCGCCGCTGCTGATTCATCTGGTCGCAAGCGGGGAGGTGGGCGGGAAGTTGGAGCAGATGCTCAACCGTGCCGCGCACCTGGATACCCAGGCACTGGAGCGGCGCCTGGCGGTCTTTCTCACGCTGCTCGAGCCGGCGATGATCCTGGTGATGGGGGGAATCGTGCTGCTGATCGTGCTCGCGATATTGCTGCCGATCATCGAAATCAACCAGCTGGTGCATTGATCCGGTTCTCCGGCGCCAGCCTAGCGAGCCTGTGTCCACTTGAAGCCTCCCTCTTTGGTTTATAGTGAGCTTAGCGTATTTGCCGCGCGGCTTGTCTGCCGCAACCGCCGGACCGGCGACGGGCTCGGGTCCGCGCCCGATTGCCCGAAGCAATGCCCGCCTGTCAAGGCGCGAATAGCGGGTTCGCCCCGGCGGCGGGCGGGTTCATGGGCTCAATAGCGGGGGATCCATGCTGCATTCCGGTGGTACTCAACCAGGCAACTCGGCAAAGGCGCGGACACGATGCATCTGACGCTCGACGAATGGGTCGAAACCTTTCCCCGGACCGCCGGTTGGATGCTCGTGCTGGATGCCGCGATCGTGTCGATCGCCCCGATGATCGTGTGGCTCGGGCGCCGCTGAAAGATACAATAGAACGAGGTCAGGTTATCTCCGCATCTCCGGAGAATGCGATTCCGCCCCGGTCCCCGGTTTTCGAACTCGAAGGCGGTTACGCGCGGTCTGCAAGTTCTGCGCGGCATCGAAGTCAGGCCCGGTTTCTTTGCCTGTGAGGATCCTGCTCGTGACGATGTCGGCGTCCCGCCTGGAAGGATCCCTGCTTGCGGGCGCCGGAGCCACAGGTGGCAGCCAGCGCGTGCCGGCACAGAGTCGAGGCGTGGAGGCGTTGTGAATCTGCAATGAAGAAGGAGAATCAGATTGTGAACACGGAATTGGCAAGCGACGAAGTAACCGACAGCATTGCGCATATCGAAATGCAGCGGCAGGAAATGGCAAAGGAGGCCAGCCTGGCGACGGCGTGCGACGAGGCGCTGCGAAAGCTGCAGGAACTGCTCAAGCACGAGCAGGAAGAATTGCAGAAGAACGGCCCGGATTCCCGGCATGCGGCGAACATCGCGGCACTGACCGGCGCAATCGAGAAGGTGAAAAGACTGGCGGGCGCCAAGAACCCGGGACCGCCTTCCAGGGACCGGCGCCCGGGAGGACCGCGTCAAACTCCCGTGCGGGGCGCAAACCCGGCCCCGGCCAGGAACAAGGGCCGGAGGACGATGGGACGGCGCGGCGAGCGCTAGCAGGGTCGGTGTAACAGACCAACGCTTACCACGGAGGATTCCTTTCTATACCCCTCAAGGGGGTATAGAAAGGAATCCTCCATGGTGAGCGCTTTCGATTTTCAGTACGACTTGGGCAAGCCCAGCACCTTCTCGGCGATGAAGCAGAGGATGAGCTGCGGACTGACCGGCGCGAGGCGCGGAATCATCGCTTCGCGCAGGTAGCGCTCGATGTGATACTCCTTGGCGTAGCCCATGCCGCCGTGCGTCAGCAGCGCCTGTTCACAGCTGCGGAAGCAGGCCTCGGCCGCGAGATACTTGGCGGCATTCGACTCGGCACCGCAGGGTTCGCCTTTGTCGTACAACGCTGCCGCCTTGAACACCATCAGGTTCGCCGCCTCGAGTTCCATCCAGCATCGGGCCAGCGGATGCTGGATCGCCTGGTTCTGTCCGATCGGCCGGTCGAAAACCACCCGCTCGTTGGCGTAGGCGACGGCGCGCGCGAGTGCCGCGCGCCCGAGGCCGATCGCCTCGGCGGCGATCAGGATGCGTTCGGGGTTGAGCCCGTGCAGGATGTAGTCGAAGCCATTGCCGTCCTCGCCGATGCGGTCCTGCACCTTCACCGGTAACTCCTCGATGAAAAGCATGTTCGAGTCCACCGCGCTTCGGCCCATTTTTTCGATTTCCCGCACTTCGACGTAGCGCCGGTCGAGATCGGTATAGAACAGCGACAGGCCGTCGGTGGGCTTGCCGCCGGCTTGCGCGGCTGAGGTGCGCGCCAGAATCAGCATCTTGTCCG
>CAYNFN010000291.1:0-1637 GCA_964396485.1 uncultured Alcaligenaceae bacterium | reverse complement strand
ATGCGCGAGCCGCGCTTCGCCTTCGCCGATGCCGTGACACCGGATTACGGGTCCTTCAAAACGGCGAACACTTCACGCCAGGCAACGCTGTTCATCGCCGCCAACGACGGCATGCTGCACGCGTTCAACGCCGACACCGGCAGCGAGATGTGGGCCTACATTCCTAAAATAGTGATGCCGGACCTCTACAAGCTGGCAGAGGACAACTACGCGACGAAGCATCTGTATTTCGTCGATGGATCGCCGGCGCTCATGGACGTATTCATCGGCGGCGCCTGGAAGACCATCCTGGTGGCCGGTCTCAACAGCGGCGGCCGCGGGTACTACGCGCTTGACGTAACCGATCCCGCCAGCCCGAAGGGCCTGTGGGAGATCTGCTCCGACAGCACATTGTGCGCAGTCTTCGACACGGACATGGGTCTGACCTACGGCAACCCGGTCATCACCAAACGCCCCAGCGACGGCAAGTGGGTCGTGCTCGTGAGTTCGGGTTATAACAACGTCAGCCCCGGTACCGGCAAGGGCTTCCTGTTTGTGCTGGATGCTGCTACCGGCGCGGTTCTGCAAAAGATCGACACGGGCGCCGGCGATACCGCAACGCCCGCCGGCCTCGGCAAGATTTCCGTCTGGGCGGACAGCGGCAACACCGACAACACCGGAAAATACGTCTATGCCGTGGACCTGGGTGGCAACGTGTGGCATTTCGACATGACCGCGAGCCCGGCCACCGTGTTGAAACTGGGAACGCTGACCGACCTCAGCGGCCGGCCGCAATCCGTCACCACCCGGCCTGAACTTGGCCTGGTACAAGGTAACCGGGTGGTGTTTGTTGGCACCGGACGGTACCTCGGCGTGAGCGACCTTCAGGACCCCGCTACCTGGGTTCCGGCATCCACCGATGCCTTCCAGCAAAGCTTCTACGCAATCAAGGATAAGGGGATCAACTACGGCGACATTCGAACCAGCGGCAATCTGGTCGAGCAAACGATCACCGTAATCAGTTCCACGCTGCGCAGTTCTTCCACCAATTCGGTGGACTGGGGCAGCGCCAACGGCTGGTACCTTGATTTCAATCCGGGCAACGACTCGCCGGGGGAACGGGTGAATATCGATCCGCAACTGGTCCTTGGCACCTTGGTGGTCGTAACTAATGTACCGACCAAGGACGCCTGCACGATCGGCGGCGAAAGCTGGCTGTACCAGATCAACTACCAAAGCGGGCAGTATGTGCTGACGTCTCCGGCTAATGCGGTCGCCAACAAGCTGGGTAACGCGCTCACGGCGGGTGTCGTGGTGGTTCGGCTGCCGTCCGGTCAGCTCAAAGCCATCGCCACCGACGCCGCCGGCAACAAGACTCCATTCGGCGTGAACATCGGCGCATCCACCGCCAGCGGCAAGCGCGCGACCTGGCGTGAACTGATTCAATAAGGCAGCCGAAAAAGAAACCGGTCCGGCGGGCAACCGCCGGGCCGTTTTTTTGCGCGGTTTCTAGGGAAGCTCTGATCAGGTTCCGCGATGCGCGTTGCGCCAGGTGCGGATGACTGCTAGGCGTCGCTCCGCAGTTGCGGCTGAAGCCCCAGCAAGGAGGGTAACAACGCAGGCGCCGCACCTGGCACAACCCAATGACATTTCGACTC
>CAYNFN010000290.1:0-4944 GCA_964396485.1 uncultured Alcaligenaceae bacterium | reverse complement strand
TCGACCTTGCGCTGGACCAGGTCGGCAGCCAACTCCGGTGCCCGAGTGTAATCGCCGCCGGCAGCTCGCCACTCGATCACGATATCACGTCCCTCGGCGTAGCCCGCATCCCGTAGCCCCTGCCGGAACTGCTGCACCTCCTTGCTCTCGGGTGAGAGGCCCACGAGCAAAAACCCGATGCGCCGCGGTGATGCCGGTTGCTGTGGGTAGGCGTTCACCGGAAGACAAAGCAGTCCGACGGAGCCCGCCAAGGCCGCAAGGTCGCGGGTAAACGCGCGCCGAGTAATCCGTCGAGTCATCGAATCACCTCGTCGGCACGAAGGAGCAGTTCCTGCGGCACAGCGATGCCCATTTCTCGCGCAACGCGCATGTCAATGACGAGTTCGAACTTGGAGACCTGCTCAATCGGTATCTCGGACGGCTTGGCGCCCCTCAGGATCTTATCGACGTAGACTGCCGCGCGGCGCATTGCCTCTTTAAGGTCTACCACATAGGACATCAACACTCCATCGTCGTGGTACTCCCTGAGGGAGACCATTGCAGGCAACCTGGCCTTGCGGATCGCGCTGGCAATCTTGGCTTTGTTCGCCAGAAACAGGAGGTCCGCCGGGACCAGGACGCCTCCCGCTTCGCTGCGCGGCAGCGCGCGCAGGGCGGCGTCGAGCTCACCCGAGTTACGCGCATCCAATGTCACCAGTTGAACGTGGAGCGTCCGCGCGGCTTGTTGAGCTGATTCCAGGAGCCGCGCCCCAATCGGGTCTGAGGAATTCATGAGGAATACGATGCGTGGAGCACGAGGCACGAGGATCCGGAGGAGCTCCAGGCGCTTTGCAATCAGCTCGGCCGATTCGGCCGACACACCCGTGCTATTCCCGCCCGGCTTCGCCAAGCTCGCCGCAAAACCGCTTCCCACCGCGTCACCGACCGGCGCGAGTACGACAGGCAGCGTCGTTGCCGCTAAGGCGGCACGCGCAGCGGGCCCGCCGACCGCCACGATGAGATCTACTTTCGATTTCGCCAGGTCCATGGCGAGTAACTTCAGTTGCTCACCCGTTTCCGCAGATCGTCGCCATTCGATGGCGATGGTCTTACCCTCGACGTAACCCAGCTCGCGTAGGCCCTGACGCAGGCCTTCTTCGGGCGAACTTGCCAGCGGGGGCATGAGCACACCGATCCGAGGGATTCTAAGCGGCTGGTCGGCGTAAGCAGCCCCGACTAGCAGAGTGACAGTAAGTGCCGCACACGTCATACGGCGGCATGCCAGAAACAAATTCACCGTATCACCTCATCCGCCCTTAGCAAGATCGACTGTGGGATCGTGATGCCGAGCGCCTTGGCAGTTTTAAGGTTCACGACAAACTCGAACTTGGTCGGCTGCTCGATCGGCAGATCTCCGGGCTTGGCGCCCTTCAAGATCTTGACAACGTACCCGGCCGATCGGCGAAACAAATCGCCGAAGTTCGCCCCATAGGACATCAGCACGCCTGCATCAGCGAAGTCCCTAAACCCGGCTATCACCGGTAGTCGGGCATTTGACGCCCGCTTGAGAAGCGTCATTCGATGAACCAAGAAGAAGGGATCGTCGAGCACGTACAGGGCCTGGGCGTGAGCTCGGTTGATCGTCGAAAATGCGGGGCCGATTTCCTCTGGTCCTTGCAGGCTCACGAAAGTAAGTTTCATCGACAGCGAAGGCGCCGCCGCCTTGAGCTCCTTAAGCGCCATGGAGTGGTATGGCGTGTCTGGATTCCACAGGACTGCGACGCGGCTAACTCGGGGGATAGTTTCCTTGAGCAATTGCAGCCGCTTGGCGGTAAGTTCGAGCGTCATCATTGAGAGCCCGGTAACGTTGCCGCCAGGATGCGCGAGGCTCGTGACCAAGCCCGAACCGATCGGGTCAGCGACGATTGCCATGACGATAGGAATGGTGGACGTGGCGCGCTTGACTGCCCGAGCTGCAACCGTACTCGCCACGACGATCACGTCGACTTTGCGCTGGACCAGGTCGGCAGCCAACTCCGGTACCGGAGCGTAATCGCCGCCGGCGAATCGCCACTCGATCACCACATCGCGTCCCTCAACGTATCCCGCGTCCCGTAGCCCCTGCTGGAACGGCTGCACCTCCTTACTATCGGGTGCGAGGCCCACGAGCAAAACCCCGATGCGCCGCGGCACTGCCGGCTGCTGTGGGTAGGCCTTCACGGGCAGCCAGAACAGCCCGATGGATCCAACCAAGGCTGCGAGGTCGCGGGTGAACGCGCGCCGAGAAATTCGTCGATTCACCTTATCACCTCATCGGCTTGCAGCAGGATCGACTGCGGGATCGTGATGCCGAGCACCTTGGTGGTTCATTTTTCGGGTTTCCTCTCTATATGCTCTTGGAGTTTTCTGGCAGTTTCAACAACCTGTCAAGGTTGGCGGAGTTTTACCGGTCCAGTGGCCGACAGGTTACTGCATCGATGAAGGTTGTGCACTGTCAGTCCGCGAGGCTGCGCAGTTCGCGGCGAATAATCTTGCCGGTGCTGGTCAGCGGCAGCGCATCGACATAGCGGACCTGGCGCGGATATTCGTGGGCCGCGAGTCTCAGCTTCACATGGTCCTGGATCTCGCGAGTCAGCTCCTCGCTCGGACTCCAGCCCTCTTTCAGGACCAGGAACGCCTTGACGATCTCGGTGCGCTCCGGGTCGGGGACGCCGACCACCGCCGCCAGCCGCACCGCCGGATGGCCGAGCAGGCAGTCCTCGATCGGTCCCGGCCCGATCCGGTAGCCGGCGCTGGTGATCACGTCGTCATTCCTGCCAACGAACTCGAAGTAGCCCTGCGCATCGCGGCGTCCGGTATCGCCGGTCAGCAGGTACTCGCCCGCGAATTTTTCTCGAGTAGCCTGCGGATTGTTCCAGTAGCCCAGGAACATCACCGGGTCCGGACGCAGTATGCCGATATTGCCCTGCTCGCCGGCCGGAAGCAGGCGGCCGGTGTCATCGACGATCTCTACTTGGTGGCCGGGCGCGGCCTTGCCGATGGCGCCGGGCTTGGCGGCAAAAAGGGCTTCGCATGATGACAGCACCATGTTGCACTCCGTTTGCCCGTAGAACTCGTTGATGGCCAGTCCGAAAGTATCGTGCCCCCATTGCAGCAGCTCAGCTCCCAGCGATTCGCCGCCGCTGGCAATCGAGCGCAGCTCGAGATTCCAGCGCGCTTTCGCAACGGGAACCGAGCGCATCATCTTCAATGCGGTCGGCGGCAGAAAGGCGTTACGCACCTTGTGCTTCGCCATTAGCTCGAAGGCCGCCTCGGGGTGGAATTTCTCGAAGCGGTGGCTTACAACCGGGATGCCGTGATGCCAGGCGGCGAACAGCAAATCCACCAACCCGCCTATCCACGCCCAGTCGGCCGGTGTCCACATCAGGTCATCCCGACGCGGCAGCAGGTTGTGCGACATCTCCACACCGGGCAGATGGCCGAGCAAGGTGCGGTGCGCGTGCAGCGCGCCCTTGGGTTTGCCGGTGGTGCCCGAGGTGTAGATGATAAGTGCCGGGTCGTCGGCGCGGGCCTGGTGCGCAGCGAACCGCTCCGGGAATCCACGCAGCGCTTGGCCGAGATTCTCGGTGCCCGGCGGTTCCCCGTCGATGCAGAACACCGATTGCAATTGCGGAAGGGCGGACCTGATCTGGTCGATCTTTGCCATCCCGGTCGCATCGGTGACCAGCAATTTCGCTCCGCAGTCGCTCAGCCGGAACTGCAGTGCATCGAAACCGAACAGGGTGAACAACGGTACCGCGATCGCGCCGATTTTGTAAGCGGCGATATGCGCGACCGCCGTTTCCGGTTCCTGGGGAAGAAGGATGCCGACCCGGTCTCCCGCCTGTATGCCGCGGGCGGCGAACAGGTTGGCGGCCTGGTTGGAAAGTCTCCTGATGTCGGCAAAAGTGTAGCGGACTGTCCTGCCGTCGCGGGTCTCGTGGATCAGCGCCAGCCGGTGCGGGTCGTCCGCCCACTTGTCGCAGATGTCCATTCCGATATTAAAGAACTCGGGGACGTCCCACTCGAACCGCCGGCAAATCGCTTCGTAACTGTCCAGGTACGGGAGCACGCCGTCACCTCCGCGTCACGAAACGCATTGCTCAACGCTCGACCGCAAAAAGGCGCCAGTCGCCCGGAACGCCTTTTAAACTCTGGGCCCCACGGTCCCGGAACGAGAGCCCCGAGCCCGCGACAAGATCTTTCACGGTATGCGAAACCAGGATTTCACCGGCATTGGCGTGGGCGGCGATGCGTGCACCGATGTGAACAGCGATTCCACCGACCTTGTCGCCCATCACTTCGCACTCGCCCGTATGCAGGCCGGCACGTATCTCGATTCCCAGCGAGCGCACCGAATCGGAAATTGCGCAGGCGCAGCGTACCGCGCGCGCCGGCCCATCGAACGTGGCGAAGAAGCCGTCACCGGCGTTGTCGATTTCCCGGCCGCGAAAGCGCGCCAGTTCACGACGCACCAACGCATGGTGGTTATCGAGAAGGTCGTGCCAGCGGCGGTCGCCGAGTTTTGCGGCGCTCTCGGTAGCACCCACGATGTCGGTGAAAAGGACTGTGGCCAGAACGCGGTCCGCTTCGGGACTGTGGCGGGTGCCGGTCAGAAACTCCTCGATCTCCTCGAGGATAGCATCGGCGTCGCTCAGAAAAGGGACATGATCCGCGCCGGGCAACTCGACCAGCTTTGCACCAGGTATCTGCCTCGCCATGTACCGACTCGCGCCTACGTCGACGATTCGCTCGTTCACGCTGTGCAGAATCAACGTCGGCACGTGGATCGCCGGCAGCAGGTGCCGGATGTCAATCTGAGCGTTCATTCGTTGCACCATGGCGGCCGCCGCAGGACTCGCACTCGCCCGGGCGAAGCGTCCCCACCACTGGCGAAAACCTTCGTCACTCGCCATGCTCGGCGCC
>CAYNFN010000289.1:0-4477 GCA_964396485.1 uncultured Alcaligenaceae bacterium | reverse complement strand
TTCGATCCGGCAACCGTGGAAATGCGCACCAGCAAGAAGAACAGCTACCTCAGCGTCACCTGCACCGTGCGCGCCACCTCGCGCGAGCAGCTCGATGCGCTTTACCAGGAGCTGTGCGATCATCCGTCGGTGGTGATGGTCTTATGAGCCACGAGGTGCGAGGTATGAGCTACGAGGAAAATCGTGGAGATGCCGCCGGCTCGGACCTCGGCCCTCGGCCCTCAGTCCTGATCCGCCGCCTTGGGCTCGCACAGTACGAGCCGACCTGGCGGGCTATGCAGAGCTTCACGGCGGCACGCAACGCGGGCACCCCGGACGAACTGTGGCTGATCGAGCACCCGCCGGTCTATACGCTTGGACTCAATGGAAAAGCGCAGCATCTGCCGCGAACGGACAACGGCATTCCAGTCATCAAAGTGGATCGCGGCGGGCAGATCACTTACCACGGCCCCGGGCAGATCGTCGTCTATACGCTCCTGGACCTGCGCCGCCGCGGTTTGGGAGTGCGGGCGCTGGTTCGGAAGCTGGAGAACGCGGTGATAGAATTGCTTGCGGACTACGGCATCGAGGCAAAAGGCCGCGACGATGCGCCGGGCGTATATGTCGCCGGCGCAAAAGTGGCGGCGCTGGGTCTGCGTGTGCGCAACGGATGTTGCTTCCACGGACTGAGCCTGAACGTGGACATGGACCTGTCGCCGTTCCGCGCGATCGATCCCTGCGGTTATCCGGGCCTGCAGGTCACGCAGTTGCGCGACCTGGGAATCGACGAACCAGCCGAAACGGTCGCGGACAAGCTTCTTGCGAAACTGGCCAAGGAAATTTGAACAGGCTTCCCCAATGGACGAAACCGTAAAACGCGAAACCGGTGAGCAGAAGACCGCACGCAACCCGGTCAAGATCATTCCGATCGCGCCGCTGAAGAAGCCGGTCTGGATCCGCGTCAAGTCGCCGGGCAGCCAGAAGTTTTACGAGGTCAAGCAGGCGCTGCGCGAACACAAGCTGCACACCGTGTGCGAGGAGGCCTCGTGCCCGAACATCGGCGAATGCTTCGGCAAAGGCACGGCCACATTCATGATCCTGGGCGATCTGTGCACGCGCCGCTGTCCGTTCTGCGACGTGGCGCACGGCCGGCCGCTTGCTCCCGACGCCGAAGAGCCGATCAACCTCGCGAGGACCATTGCGGCGATGAAACTCAGGTATGTCGTCATCACCAGCGTGGACCGCGACGACCTGCGCGACGGCGGCGCGCAGCACTTCGCGGACTGCATCCGCGCGGTGCGCGAGCATACCGCGCAGACCCGCATCGAGGTGCTGGTGCCCGACTTTCGCGGCCGTCTCGAAGTTGCGCTCGACGAGCTCTCGGCCTGCCCGCCGGACGTGATGAATCACAATCTCGAGACCGTGCCGCGGCTGTACAAGCAGGCCCGCCCCGGCGCCGACTACGGCAATTCGCTGAGACTGCTGAAGGACTTCAAGGCGCGCTTCCCTGAGATTCCCACCAAGTCCGGACTGATGGTGGGACTGGGCGAGACCGACGACGAAATACTGGAAGTGATGCGCGACCTGCGAGAACACGACGTGGAGATGCTCACGATCGGCCAGTACCTGCAGCCGACCCGGGGGCACCTGCCGGTGCTGCGTTACGTCGAACCGGCGCGCTTCAGGCAATTCGAACAGGAAGCGCTGGCAATGGGATTCCGTCACGCCGCCTGCGGGCCGCTGGTGCGTTCGAGCTACCACGCCGATGAGCAGGCATATAAAGCGGGGATTGAGTGATTAAGTGATTAGGAAATTGGGTAATTGGACAACTTACTCATCGAATAACTCAATCACTCAATCACCCAATCACTCAATCACTGAATCACTCAATCACCGAATCTCTTTTCTCCCTCTCCAGGAGATCGAGCAGCACGTCCCAGGATTTCTGCGCCTGTGCCTGCCCCGCGTTGAACGCGCGGTCCCTGAACCCGGCGTAACCATCAATGATTTGCGTTACGGCAGGATGGAGATTCTCGGGCGTCGGTTCCTCGATTGCGACCCCGGCCCCGAAGAGTTCTATCAACTTCGCCATCCAGGTCCCTGCCGTCGCGACGATCGGAGATCCGTGGGCCAGTGCATCCAGCATCACACCGCTCACCCGGTCCCTGAAGTCCGCGCGATCGTAGAGTTGCAGGCAGATGCTGCCCGGAAACAGCGCGGCATAGTCTTCGGGTGACAGGGTCTCCGCGGCCAATTCGAGCGGTGCATACCCGGTCGAGCGCAGCCGGGTGATGTCCTCGCGCGTGGCCGCATCGTACTTGCCGTAGTGGTCGGCCGAGACCTGGATCGTGACCGGGATTTTTTCCTTCTTGCGCGCCAGGAACTCGACGAAGTCCACGACCTGTCGGAAACCCTTGTCCTGGCGAGCGGCGCCCGCGTAGAGCAGCCGGCGGAAAGACACCGCGGTGCCAGGGCGTTGGGCTTGCGTCGGCGGGTACGGCAACAGCGAGACGTGCGTAAAGCCGCAACGCCGGAACACCTCCACCACACTCGCGGTGGTACCCAGGATCACGAGGTTGGGCTGGCGCGCAGCGATTCTGCGCAAGAAATGCAACTTGTCCGGCGTCTCCCTGACCCAGTGGAAATACAGAAACACCCGGTTCGTGGCAATCTGTTTTCCGGCTGCCAGATTCAACAGCGTCAGGTCCACGCGCCGCGCCGTGGGAATGAACAGCGGAAAGGGCTCGCGCAGCAACCGGCGTAACAGGAACAGCGACTGAAAAAGCCTGAACCGGCGACTGAAGTAAGGGTGCACGGTAACGCCCGGGCCGAAAACGAAGTTCTCCGCTCCTTTGCCCGCCCATAGCTGAATCCGCCGGTCAGCGGCGGCCCGACAAAAACTGGCAACCAGGCTATGGCAGTGACCTGAATAACTTTCGAGGGTCGGCTCGACAACCTGGATGGGCGTGTTCATGCCGGGTGCTTGAGCAAAGGTTTCTCTACGCCGGGACCCGCGTTCGGGTGAGAAGATTTTCCGCTGCCTCGATCACGGACCTGGCAGCCAGCATCTGCAGACACACGCTCTCGCTGCCTTCGTGACGGGCGCAGCCTTCCTGCAAGCACGGTACGCAATGGCCTGCGCCCTGCACCAGCGCGACGTTACCGACGAACTGCGTGCCGCGAAACCGGTAGGGCGACGGGTCGGCATCGCAGCCTTTCGGCCAAGGACCCCATTTGACCGGATTCGAGGGCCCGAACAACGCCACCGTGGGCACGCCGACCGCGGCCGCAAGATGCGTCGTGACGGTATCCGGGCCTATGTAAAGCGCGGCCCGCTCCAGCAGCACGGCGAGCTGCGAGAAGCTCAGCTTTCCCGCCAGGTTCAGCGGGTGCCGGTTCTCAGCGTGGCGGCCGAGTCCATCTGCGAACTCGTTCACGTAGCGAAGCTCCTGCTGGTCGCTGCTGCCACTAAAAACAACAGTGATGCCCCGGTCGATCAGCCATGCAGCGAGCTCGCGCCACTGATCCGGATCCCACATCTTGTAGATAAATTTGGGATACAGATGCAGCACCGCAAATCGCGCTTTGCGGAATCCCGGGAACAGGCCTTCAACGCGGCGCTCATCCTCTTCCGACCGGCCAATAGGCATATCGAAGCTGCGCGGCAGCCCGAGCAGATCGGCAAGCCACAAGTTCTGCACCACGGTATGCGTATCGAGATCGTCGAAAGGGACGGTCGCGTGCAGCAAGCCGCGCTTCCATGCGTGCTTGGCGCCCGATGCCATGACGCCGATGCGGCTCTTCCCGGCAAGCCAGGCGTACAGGGTCGGGCGATCGCTGGGAGAGGTTGAAATCGTCAGGTCGTAGCGCCGCCATAGCCGACGGACAAAGCGCAGCGCCTCGATCGCCGGCTGCGAGGCCGGCACCACGATCACTTCATCGAGATCCGGATTTCCCGACAGCACGCCCTCGGTGCCCTTGAAGACCAGCATGTCGATGCGCGCCGAGGGCCAGGCGCTCTTGAGGGAACGAACCAGCGGCACGGTGAGCAGGACGTCGCCGATGCGCCGGGTCACGACCACCAGAACCAGCCCCGGCTCCTGCACCGGCACGAACCCGCCGCGATGAAACGCCGGCGCTGGACTCACGATGCGCAATCCCGCGTCACTTCTTGTCCAGCAGCATGAGTTTCGCGTAGCGGTAGTACGTCCCCTCGGCGGTGGCCACCGCGAGCATGAAGCCTTCGCGGCCGTCGAGAAATCCGCCACGGAAAAAATAGGTGCGTATGAATGCCCACAACCCTCGCAACACGGCGCCTGCGAGCCCGGCCTTCCTGCCCCCATGCCGCATTTCCTGCGCCGCCAGCGAAGAGTAGTTGTTCATCTTCTGCAGCAGCTCGTCCAGATCGACGAATGTCTCGTGCATGATCGGCTCGCGCAGCGTGCCGGTTTTGCCCTCGACGATCACGCGTTCGTGCACGACATCGTCGCTGAACCTC
>CAYNFN010000288.1:0-4565 GCA_964396485.1 uncultured Alcaligenaceae bacterium | reverse complement strand
CGAGGACTGGCAGCGATTCTTCGACATCAACGTGATGAGCGGCGTGCGGCTGTCGCGAGCCTATCTTCCCGGAATGAAGGCGCGCAACTGGGGGCGCATCGTGTTCATCAGCAGCGAGAGTGGAATGCAGATTCCGCCGGACATGGTCCACTATGGTATGACCAAGGCCGCGCAACTGGCCATTTCGCGCGGACTTGCCGAAACCTGCGCCGGTACCGCGGTCACGGTGAACGCCGTGCTGCCGGGACCGACGCTCACTCACGGCAACAAGGCTGCTATCGCCAGGCGGGCCCCGGGCAAAGCGCTGGCCGAGGTGGAGAAGGAGTTCTTCCAGGTCCATCGCCCGACTTCCCTGCTAAAGCGTTATGCTACTCCCGAGGAAGTCGCCAGCCTGGTTGCCTACGTCTGCAGCCCGCTTTCCTCCGCCACCAACGGCGCAGCATTGCGCGTGGACGGCGGGGTCGTCAAGGCGTGTTTCTGACGGCGACACATCGGAAAGCTGGATTTTCAGGAGAGACACATATGTCGCGAATCGGCCCTGCGAAACCAAACGGACACGCCCGTCCAATCAAGACCGAGCGAGACTTCAAAAGCGCGGTTTCCGTCGTCAGGACTATCGTCAACCAGCCCGATCGGGAAAGCGCCGCGGAAAAACGGCTGCAAGCGCTGATCCGGGAGATGGAGAAATTCGACGCTGCCGACGACGACGATACGCCGGCGGATTCGGAGGAAGATCCCCGCGGCGGGCCGCAGCGCCGCTGGTCGGACGACAATCCCGATCAGGAATAAGGAAAGTGTTTTCAGACCCCGGCACGCCGGCGCATCGACATGAAAAATGACCGCCTGCAAACACTGAGAGAGATCGGCACCAGCACCACCGCGTCCAAAGCGTCCGAGACCCTGGCGGCCATGCCGGCCCGGCCCGCGCTTGCGGATATATTCAAGTTGCGGATGGACAAACCTAAATTCGGATTGCTGTTCGCGGCCGGATCGCATTGTGTGCAATGCGCAGCGCTGGCAGTGAAAGCGGGCATGGACGAGGAAACGGTGCTGGCCTGCCTGCTGCACGACGTTGGGTTGGTGGTCACGCGGCCTGACCACGGTTGGTGGGGCGCGCAGTTGGTGGAGCCTTATGTCTCCGAGAAAGTCGCCTGGGCGATCCGCTACCACCAGGCGCTGCGTTACTACCCGGACGAGTCGGTCGGTTACGAGTATCCGGCGATGTACGTCGCGATGTTCGGCGAGAACTACCGGCCGCCGGAGCACATCGAATCGGCGTATCGTTACGCGCGCAACCACCCTTGGTACATGATCGCGAGGCAGATAACGGTGTTCGACGACTACAGCTTTGACCGGGATATGCCGTGGCCGCTCGAGCCTTTTGCAGACATCATCGGCCGCCACTTCCGCCAGCCCAGGGAAGGACTGGGCAACGATTCGAGCCCCACTGCGCACATGTGGCGCACCATCATCGATCCGAACAAGCCGCTCTGACTATTCGAATCACTGCGCACGGCCCTTGGTCGGCGTCAAGAGCGTTAACGCAAAAGACGGGTCAAACTAACGTGCCATTCAACAGCTCATCTAACGGAGGTTGCATTGAGTCACTCTCGGATGCTGAAGAGCAGGCGAAGGAAGCAAAAAGCCAAGAAGGACCTCGCGGTGGCAGCCAAGCGAACGAAAAAGCTGAGGAAGCAAAACGTAAAGATGGTCAGTGCGGACGCCCCGAATAAAGGAGCCGCCTAGCCATTTTGTTACCCGAAGTAAGTATCGCCCGGCAAAGCCGGGGGCTTTAAATTCTGAGCCGCTCAAAGCAGCTACGCGGGAACGTTGGCGCGGCTCCGATTCGTTAGGCGGCTGCTCACCTCAAAGGAGTCTCTCTATGAAAGTTACCAAGAACCTCGGAATGCTGTTGTTGGGCATCTGGCTCATCGCCACTGGACTAGTGTCCCTGCTGAATCTTAGTTTTTCGGGATTGGGCATTATCATGGCTGTCGTTGCCATTGCAGCTGGTGCCTTGACCATCGTGGGCCGGTAAACACGGCACTCGCCTGACAAGCGCCTGAAGTTGGCGGCGCGCGTGGACTGGGGAATGACTATTTTTCCATCAGCGCGCGGACGACGCTCACGGCATCGTGACCTTCCCCGACGCCTTTCAGGTCAGCGTGCGAGGCTCCCAGCCGCGGCGATGATCTGCGCCGCGCTCGGGAAGGTGCACAGGCTTTCCGGGCCGTCGCGCGCCTCGATGTGCGTCCAACGCACGATGCCGGCGGCATCGACAAGAAAGTGTCCAACGCCCTGTGTGGGGTGGTTCGCCAGGATTACCTTGTCGGCTTCGTTCAGCTCGAAGCCGTCCTTGGCGTTGAGCACGGCGTTGGCTTCCATCGGTTGGGTCGGCTGCGGCAGCACGCCGTTCGGGTTGATGCGCGCGGCCTGGAATTGCTCCATGCTCGCGCGATGGGGCCATTCGGGTCGCTCGCTGCTGCCCTCGGAAATGAATTCGATTCGCGGCACGCCAAAGGCGCGGTGCGTATGGCAATCCGGGTCGCTTAGCAACGATACCGGCGACGGCCGGTGGCGGAAATAGAGGCGCGCGCGTTCCACCGGCGTGTTGATCACGGCCAGGGTCTCCACCCCTCCGGCGTGCAGGATGGGCTGCACGCCGGCGAGCAGCACCAGCTGGCGCCGGCAGAACGGGCAGTGCAGCCCGCGGTAGAAGCCGAGCAGAAACGGCCGCCCGCGCAAGTCGGCAGCCGACACCGTTCCTTCGCGGTTGACCGAGGGAAGAACGAACGCGGGCGCGGGGTCTCCCGGTTGAAGCAGGCGGATCTCGGCTCCCATGGGCTGTCTCCTCAGCGCACGCGCAGGTCGAACTGAAGCCTGACATTCACACGGTCTGCATCCGCGGTGACTTCGGTGGCAACCAGCTCATTGATTTCCACCTCGTACGGCGCGGTGCGCCCGGCCAGCAGGCGCACCACCGTTTCCTTGAGGTTCACATCCAGCGCCTTAGGCACCATCGAGCTGAAAACGGGTTGCAGCAACGCCCGGTAGATCTCCTTGGAAAGCGAGTCGATGCGGATGTTTTCGACGCCGAGGCGGCCGTCCCGGTAGAAAGGCTTGCCGGAAGCCGTTACCTTGAAGGCATCGGCGCCGCCAACGCACTGGCCGCTGACCTGCGCGCCCACGCGACCGCTGAAAAACACGCCGATGTGCAGCCTTCCTCCCGACGCCGTGACTTTCGGCGACTCCAGCCAGGACTGGTTGCACGCGTCCGTGTTGTTGAGCCAGAAACGTCCCTTGTCGGTGAAGAACTGCTCGCGCAGCGTCTTCTCGATGGCGGTGTTCTCGATAACGAGCGTGCTGTCAGCCGACCATGCCGTCGCCGCGACGAGCACGACGCTTAGCAGCGCAACAGCACGCCCCGCCGCAAAACAAATACGCAAGAGCCAGGATTTTGACAAAGATTTCCTCAGGCAACAGGCCGTTGCGTTTCCTTCACGGTGATGCGGTACAGCGTACGCGGATCATCCGGACCGGTGAGGGTCGCCGAGTGCAGCACCGATGCGTTGTCCCACAACACCACGTCGCCCACACCGTACTTCACCCGGTACTGGTACTTCGGCTGGGTCGAATGCGCGGCCAGCTCGCGCAGCAGGGAGAGCCCCTCGTCGTCCGGGATGCCCTCGATGGCGAACGAGGTACCCGATACCGCGTACAACGCCTTGCGCCCGGTGTACGGATGGCGGCGCACCAGCGGATGCCGGATCAATGTCGCGCCACGCTTCTTCTTCTGTTCCTGGGTCGGCGCGAACGCGGAGGTACGCGAAGCCTGATCGAGGTCGTCGCGGTTGCCGTAAACGTTCAGCGTCACCAGTCCGTCTATGCGCTTTTTCAACGCCTCGGGCAGGTCTTCGTAGGCCTGCTCCTGGTCCGCGAAAAGCGTGTCGCCGCCGGCCTTCGGGACCTGGATCGAATACAGCAGCGTGGCGCGCGCGGGAATCTCCAGGTAGGAATAATCGCTATGCCAGTAGGTGCCGCCGTCGGCCAACCCTATTGGCTTGCCGTCCTTTATCACGTTCGACAGGACCAGGATGTCGGTGTACTCGGGATGATGGAACTGGTCGAGCACATGCGGCTCGGACCTGCCGAAACGGTTGGCGAATTCGAGGAAGGATTCCGGTTCCAGCGACTGGCCGCGGAACAACAGCACGTGATGGCGGTGCAGCGCATCGCGCACTTCGCCGAAAATCCGCTCGGACAATGGACGCGACAGATCGACTCCGGAGATCTCCGCCCCCATGCAGGCGTCCGACTCGTGTACCGAAATCATGCTACCCCGCTCCTCTGACTTCATGCTTTCATTTCACGAACCACGGAACCATCCATCTATTGAGTTTTAGATAACAGCCTGACAGCACTTGTGCGACTGCTGCCCTCACCCGCCGCTGCGCGGCGCCCTCTGCTCCGCTTCAAGTGTTCCCTTGTCCCGGAGGGCGAGGGTTTCAGTTGTCCCTCTCCCTTCGGGAGAGGGGTCGGGGTGAGGGAAGTGTCATGCAGTTACG
>CAYNFN010000287.1:0-3508 GCA_964396485.1 uncultured Alcaligenaceae bacterium | reverse complement strand
GATTTATTTCGGTTGCATCCGGATCGCGCCGTCCAGGCGGATCACTTCGCCGTTGAGCATCTCGTTCTGAACGATATGCCCGACCAGCGCCGCGTACTCACCCGGCCTTCCCAGCCGCGGGGGGAATGGCACCATCTTGCCGAGCGCATCCTGTATTTCCTGCGGCATGCCTTTGAGCATCGGGGTTTCGAAAATGCCAGGCGCGATGGTGACCACGCGGATGCCGTTGCGCGACAAGTCGCGCGCGATGGGCAGCGTCATGCCGACAATGCCGCCCTTGGAGGCGGAATACGCTGCCTGGCCGATCTGGCCGTCGAAGGCGGCAACTGATGCGGTGTTGACGATGACGCCGCGTTCCCCTGCAGCGTTCGGCTGGGCTTTCGACATCGCGTCCGCCGCAAGCCGGATCATGTTGAAAGTGCCGATCAGGTTGATGTTGACCACCTTGGCGAAGCTGGCGAGCGAATGTGGCCCATCCTTGCCGACGGTCTTCTCGCCCACCGCGATGCCGGCGCAGTTCACCAGCCCGTGCAGGCCGCCGAACTCCTTGAGCGCGGCGTCCACGGCGGCCTTGCCGTGATCCTCGCGGGTGACGTCGCATTCGACGAAACGCGTGCGCTTGCCGAGTTTCGCGGCCAGCGCTTCGCCCTGCGCCCCGGATACATCGGCGATGATCGCGTTGCCGCCGGCCGCGACCACCATTTCGACGGTCGCCGCGCCGAGGCCGGAACTGCCGCCGGTGACGATAAAGGTGCTGTTCTTGATTTCCATTAGTTTTCGATCTTTCCAAAATACATGACAAAGGTGCTCACATCGCGCCATTTCCCTCACCCTCATTCCCTCTGCTCCGCTTCAAGTGTTCCCTTGTTCCGGAGGGAGAGGGATGCAAAGCCCTTCTCCCTCCGGGAGAAGGGTGGGGATGAGGGAAGGTAGGCGTTCCTATCAATTGAGGAAACGTCAACAATTACGTCGCGTATCAAGTCGTGAGTGCCGCACAGTATAAGGGTTGGCAGGCTTTCGCCAAAAAAAGGGATTTATGTTTTCTATCCCCGCCGCTAGACTCACAGCTCATGCCGAACCTCAAGAGGAAACACAAAACCGCGGGCCAGCCCGCCTTTCGGGTGCAGCCGGGTGCGCCCGTGGCAACGGTCCACACCGCTCTACGCATGAACGGCATGCGCACCGAGGCCGAACTGCACGCATTCCTGATCGAGAAAGTGGCGGAACTGTTCGGCGCGCAGCGCGTGCTGCTGGTCCTGGAAACGCCAGCCGGCCTGCGGATCGCGGGCTCGCTGCTGCCGAGCGATGAGCAAGCACCGCCCCTGCTGAAAGCCATCACGCCCTGGCTCGAAGCGGGGCGCCGAACCCGGTCGTGCCGTCTGCGCGTTGGACCCGAAGGCGCCGAGCCGGCAGCCCAGCGCAGTTGTCTCATCGCCCCGTTGGCGGCGCAGGACGAGTTGCTGGGCTACCTCTACGCGGACATCGAAGGCGCCTTCGGCCGCTTCCAGAAGTCAGATCGCGACTGGCTGGCGACGTTGGCCTCGCAAGCGGCCGTGGCGCTCGCGAACATCCGCGTCAGCGAAGGCCTGGAGCGCAAGCTGGCCGAGCGCAGCGCCGAGCTGGAGCAGCGCGCCGGCGAACTGGCGGTGATCAACAGCATCCAGCAGGGAATCGCTCGCTCGCTGGAATTCCAGGCCATTGTCGATCTGGTGGGCGACACCCTGCGCGAGGTGCTGCACACGCAGGACATCGGTATTCGCTGGGTCGACCCGAAGACCAGTACGGTCCATCCCCTCTATGTGTACGAACATGGCGTGCGCAAGACACTGCCGCCGAGGCCGTTCCGATCCGCCGGGCCGGGGGCAAGGATTGCTGAGACGTTGCTGCCGTTGATCTTCAACAGCGCGGCTGAACTCGCTGCGGCGGGCTTCCCGGGCCTGCCTGGCGCGGATCCGGCCCGTTCCACGGCGTTCGTGCCCATCGCCGGCAGTGGCAGGATGATCGCCGTGATGACGCTCGAAAACTTCGAGCGCGACAACGCATTCGGTGAGTCTGAGGTGCGCTTGCTCACCACCGTGGCGGCGAGCTTGGGCGGTGCGCTCGAGAACGCCCGCCTGTTCGACGAGACGCAGCGCCTGTTGAAGGAGACCGAGCAGCGCAATGCCGAGCTCGCGGTGATCAACAGCGTTCAGCAGGGCATGGCCGGATCGTTGGATTTCCGCGGCATCATCGAACTCGTCGGCAGCAAACTGCGCACGGTGTTCGGCAGTGACAACCTCGCCGTTACCTGGCTCGATGAGCAATCCGGAATGGCGCAAATACTCTTCGCCGTGCAGCACGGCGAGCGCGTCCACCCAGTGGTACAGCGCAGACCCGATCCGAATGGCCGTTTCATGCGCGCCTTGTTCGCCAATCGACCCGTGCTGATCAACAGCCGCGCCGAGATGGACGCCTGGGGCCTTAGTCCACCCGAAGGGTTGGCGCCGAGCCTGGCCACGCTGACGGTGCCGATCTTCGCCAGCGACAAGCTGCTCGGCGGGATCACGCTCGACAGCCACGACCCGGTGCGCCAGTTCAGCGGGGACGATCAGCGCTTGCTGCAGACGGTGGCGGCCAGCACGGGCATCGCGCTGGAGAACGCGCGCCTGTTCAACGAGACCAAGGAGGCGCTGGAGCGGCAGACCGCGACCGCGGAGATTCTGAAGGTCATCGCCAGCTCGCCGTCGGACGTGCAGCCGGTGTTCGATGCCATTGCGACAAGCGCGCAACGGTTGATCGGCGGGTTCTCTGCCGTCGTGACACGCGTGGTTGGCGAAGCGTTGCACTTGGCTGCTTTCACCCTGCACGACCCGTCAACGGACGCCGCTCTGACGGGCCGATTCCCGATGCCGATCGCTGGCTCGCCCCTCGAGGAATTGATCGCCACGGGAGTCGCGCTGGTTGTCAGCGATACGGAAACGGAGCCGCGACTGAGCGAGAACTTCCGCGAGTCCGCGCGAGTTCGCGGTTATCGAAGCTATGTGGGCATACCGATGCTGCGCGAAGGTGTCGTCATCGGCACGATCGCTGTCAGCCGGCGCAACCCAGGGTCGTTCTCGGATGAAGAGATCGCGCTATTGCAGACCTTCGCCGACCAGGCCGTGATCGCAATCGAGAACGTGCGCCTGTTCAACGAGACCAGGGAAGCGCTGGAGCGGCAGACCGCGACCGCGGAGGTGCTGCGTGTCATCAGCAGTTCCCCGAGCGACCTCGAGCCCGTCTACCGCACGATCCTCGAGAGCATCACGCGGCTTTGCGAGTCGCAGATCGGCGCGCTTTTCCTGTTCGACGGGGAGCGCCTCAGCACCGCCGCGTCGCACGGCACAACGGCCGAATTCGCTGAAATTCTTCGGCGCGGGCGACCCAAGCCCAGCACCGAGACGACGACCCGGCTGGCGGCGCTGGAGCGGCGCACGGTTCATGTGGCCGATCTGCTGTCCGATGCCACGTTCACACCGACGCCGCGCGA
>CAYNFN010000286.1:0-1784 GCA_964396485.1 uncultured Alcaligenaceae bacterium | reverse complement strand
CGGGAATTTTCCCAGCGTCGGGTTATGGCCGGTTCCAGTCCCTCACATATGAGTTGGCGTCGACTTGGTCGGGCACTGTGTTTCAGCTCAAATCTAAGCTACTACAATTAATCTTGTGTTTTTCCTTTGCGTACCTTTGCGGCCTTTGCGTCAACGCTCTTGTCGCGGGCCCGCGGCCGGCTGCATCTCACCCGCCACCAGGAACTACCCCGCAAAGCGGGACTCGGGAAGTCCGCGCACGCCCACATCCATCGCTAGAAGCGCGCCTGCCAGCGGCTGCTTCGCAAGCTCCTCGGGGCTGAGCCTCTGCGTTGCGCTGGTGACGAAAAGCGTGCCCAGGTCCGGACCGCCGAACATGCAACTGGTCGGGCGCTGCAAAGGCAATTCGATCGAGCGCATGCGCCTGCCATCGGGCGCGAAACGGGTAATTCGCCAGCCGTCGTACTCGGCGCACCAAAGGCATCCTTCGGCATCGATCGTCGCGCCGTCCGGAATAGCTGGAGCGGCGGTGCTAGCGAACGGGCGCCTGTTCGCGATCTGCCCTGTCGCCGGATTGAAATCGAAGGCGCAGATCGTTCGCGTCCACGAATCGGAGAAGTACATCGTCCGCCCGTCGGGGCTCCAGCACAGGCTGTTCGGGATGGTGATGCCCGACTCGACCGCAACGCATCCCGATCGGTCGAACCGGTAAAGCGTGCCGTCGGGTTGGCGGGCCGTGTCATTCATGGTGCCGGCCCAAAAGCGCCCCTGGCGGTCGCACTTGCCGTCGTTGAAACGCTGGCTCGGCCGATCGGCCTCGGGCAACGCGATACGCCGCATGGATCCGGATTGCGGATCGAAGAACGCCAGAGCCGACTTGAGCGCGAGCAGCAGCCCGCCCTGGTTGCGCACCGCCATCGATCCCACCATTTCCGGCATCGCCCAGGCGGTAACTTTCCGGTTCATGCCGTCATAACGCCGTACCGCAGGTTTGCGGATATCCACCCAGTACAACGCCTGTTCTTCCACGTCCCAGACCGGTCCCTCACCGAGCACGTCGGTCTGCTCCCCCACTCGTTGCATGTCGATCATGGTTGCGTCTGAGTCGGCTTATCAGTATGGTGCCGGGAAATCGTGACACGTGATTTCCGGTACGCGGCACGGTTCGATTTTACCGACAACGACCCACGAATAACGAACCACGGAAGTCCTCATGGACCGCTTTCTCATCACCGTCGATTTTTATCTCCTCCCCGGAGCGCTCGATCCATTCATTGCCCTGATCAAGGAAAACGCGCGCACGTCGCTGGCCGAGGAGCCCGGCTGCCACCGCTTCGATGTGCTGGTGCAAAGGGGCGTTCCGGACCATATCCTGCTCTACGAAATCTACAAGAACCGGGCGGCATTCGAAGTACATCTTAAGTCCCGGCATTTCGCGGAGTTCAATGCGGCGTCGGCGCCGTACGTGAAGGAAAAGAAGGTGGTCGAGTACGAATACGTGAACGACGAAGGGGAATGAAGCGGGAACATTTTCTTATGCAGGCGCTGAGGCGGCGTCGCGGTGTTTCATGAATTTCCTGATCGCGTACAATCGAGCTTGCTGACTTGCCGCGGGAAATGCGGCTGCCAAAGGAAGGTGTCAGATGTCTTTTCTCGACGCGTGGCTCGTGGGCGGACTGGTCTTACTGGTCGTCCTGGTCTTGTTGCGTAAAAAAGGGCGCTGAGGCACCCGTGCCCGGGCGCGTAGCCAGCCGCAAAACCGGGATCACACGCGGTGAAGGGTGAAGGGTGAAGGGTGAAGGGTG
>CAYNFN010000285.1:0-6827 GCA_964396485.1 uncultured Alcaligenaceae bacterium | reverse complement strand
CAACCGCGTGCACGGCTTTTACATCGAGGTCACGAACGCGAATGCCGAAAAGGTGCCGGACGACTACCGCCGCAGGCAGACGCTGAAGAATGCCGAGCGCTATATCACGCCGGAGCTGAAGACCTTCGAGGATAAGGCGCTGTCGGCACAGGATCGCGCCCTCGCCCGGGAGAAATATCTATATGAAAAGCTGCTCGACGACTTGTCGCCACACTTGCCACGGTTGCAGCGACTGGCCGCCGCGCTGGCGGAACTGGATGCGCTAGCGGCACTGGCGGAACGGGCGGCGGTGCTCGATTACTCGGAGCCCGAGTTCACTGACGATGAAAGAATAGAGATCGAGGCCGGCCGCCATCCGGTGGTGGAACGGCAGATCGACGAGTTCATCGCCAACGACACCAGAATCGACTCCGGCCGCAGATTATTGCTGATCACCGGCCCGAACATGGGCGGCAAGTCCACTTACATGCGCCAGGTGGCGCTGATCGTTTTGCTGGCGCACGTCGGCTCGTTCGTGCCGGCAAAGCGCGCGCTGATCGGCCCGGTGGACCGGATATTCACCCGCATCGGCGCTTCCGACGACCTCGCCGGCGGCCGTTCGACCTTCATGGTGGAAATGACCGAGGCGGCCAACATCCTGCACAACGCCACTGGCAACAGTCTGGTATTGATGGATGAGGTCGGCCGCGGTACTTCGACTTTTGACGGGATGGCGCTGGCGGTCGCCATCGCGCGGCATCTGGTGGAAAGCAGCCGGAGCTACACGCTTTTCGCCACCCACTACTTCGAACTCACCCGACTCGCGGAAGAATACCGCCAGGTCGCCAACGTGCACCTTGACGCGGTCGAGCACAAGGACAAGATCGTTTTCCTGCACGCGCTGGAAGAAGGCCCGGCGTCGCAGAGCTACGGCATACAAGTAGCGCAACTCGCCGGCGTTCCTTCGGCCGTGGTGCGCGCCGCGAAGAAACATCTGGCGAAACTGGAAGAAGAAGCAGCGAGCCGCAGTCCGCAGGGGGATCTTTTCTCGACAGCGCCCAATAAAGATACTTCATCGGCATCTCACCCGGCCATCGAAGCATTGCAGCAGGCCGACCTGGATTCGATGTCCCCGAAGGAAGCCCTTGACCTTCTGTACAGACTGAAAAAATTGTCTGACTGAACAACCTCCCCTACAAGGCGAGAGGTTTGAAAAAAATTCCAGGAAGCCGGCAGGCAGATGAAGGAAAATGCTCAGGGTAGGGTGAAGTTCCCAAGACCGGCAGCAGCGCGGTCGAGAGTAACGGTGTTGCGGCAGCCTGCAGTTGAATTCTTCACGCCGATCAGGCAATCCGCGAAGTCGGCGCTTGAACGGCGGAATGCTTCGAGCGCCCGCCAGAGTGCATCCTTGTTCTCGAACGCGAACTGCCCAGCCGCCAGAATCTTCTCAAGCACACCGAGGAGCTCGTCTTTCTCGTACCCGTAGGCCCGCGACAGGACCCATGTCAACTCGCAAACCACGATATGGTTCAGATAAAGATCTTCGCCGGCTTCAATTGCGGCGTTGATGACCCGGGCCGCCTGCTTAGACTGCGCCGCGTTGTCCTGGGTCAGATAGCGAACGAGAAGATTGGTATCGAGCCCGATCATGCGCGCCGGCGCGCAACGCCCGCAGCGATGGCCTTGTCCATCTCCTCCAGCGTGACCGCTTTCCTGCCGCTTCGTTTCAGCATGCCGCGCAACTGCCGCACGTCCAGGGTCGCGGGCCGGAGGATCACCCTGCCGTCACTCTCGACGACAAAATCGAGCTTGTCTCCCGGACCGATTCCCAGGAGGTCGCGTATTTCCTTCGGTATCGTCGTCTGTCCTTTGCTCGTCAGCGTCGCGGCAGCCATTCGCTGGTTCCTTTCTTGATGAGTCATTCCTTACTTTATTGTAAGGAGGGTCGGCATTGTGGTCAAGCGGACCTGTAATCTAAATGCGGCATACGAAGTCTGCGGAACGTTCTATCGCCTGAAGAAGCTTTCCGACTGAGCCGACCCGTTGCCTTACTGCGGCGCGACCTCTGCCAGCAGCGTGCGCAATTCGATCAATGCCTGTTTCTCGTTAAAGAATGCCAGGCTGTAAATCTCGCGAATGTTGAACGAGGTCCTCTTTAGTGGAAGGATAAGCTGCTGGCCCCGTTTCAGCGGTTCACGATGGTGGCCTGTGTCGCAGCCGCGCTCTCGCGTTCGCGGGCGATTGCCTTGGCAAGCTGGTACACCGCCATCGCGTAATTCTTGCTGCGATTGTAGCGGGTGATGACGTAGAAGTTATTGAGCGCCAGCCAGTATTCCTGACCCTCTTCGGCCTCGAGGGAGAAAAGCCCGGCCTGGACATCGGGCGGAAGCTCTTCGATTGCTTCCACGCCCTTCGGTTGCATCTGCTGCAAGGTCAGTTGCGGCTTCAGTCCGGCTTCCAGGACTTCCTTGAACTGCGTTCCGCTGATCCTCGCCGGCACCGTGACCGGCTGGCCCAAGACCCAGCCGAAATGGCGCAGATAGTTGGCCACGCTGCCGACCACGTCGGCCGTGCTGTCCCACAGATTGACCTTGCCATCGCCGTCGAAATCCACCGCGTACTTGCGGTAACTGGTTGGAATGAACTGCGGCATGCCCATCGCGCCGGCAAACGACCCCTTTACTTCCAGCGGGTCGAGAGCGTTTTCCCTCGCGAGCAGCAGGAACTGCTCCATTTCGCCGCGGAAGAAGGTCGCGCGCTCCGTCATCTCGAAGCCCAGGGTATAGAGCGCATCAATCACGCGGAACGACCCCAGCCGCCGCCCATAGATGGTCTCAACGCCGATGATCGAGACGACGATGTCCTCGGGCACGCCATAGACATCGCGAGCGCGCGCCAGCAGCTCGGCGTGCTGCTGCCAGAATTCGAGGCCGCCGCTGATGCGGGTCGGAGTGACGAAAATGTTCCTGAACTCGTGCCAGGGTTTCGCCGTGGCCGGAGCGCCGATCGCCTTGACCACGCCGTCGTGCGCCTTCAGCTGCGCGAACACCTGACGCAGTGCCGCCTCCTCGAATTGGTTGTGCCTCACCATCTGGCTGATGAACTCTTCGACTTCGGGCTTGAACTGGACCTTGGCCGGTGCCTGCGCAAGTGTGGGGATCGCCGCACCCGCGAGGGCCATCGCAATCGTCATCAGCAGCTGCGCCGATCGCATTGCCTTACCTGACTACCTGGTTGATTGCCACATTGACTCCATTTGCGCCCGGGCTAACCGTGGCGCTTGCGCCTTCCAGATCACCCGCCGCCGGCTTGGCGCTGCCCGACTTCGACACCCGAGCGCCGACGATAACCTCGTTGAAGGCCGACATTTTCATCTCTGGCAACATCGCCATCGAATCGTCGAGCGAAAAATTGTACGGCAGATCCTTCACCTGCACTTTCACGATCGCCAGCGGCATGCGCGGTCCCTGCGCGGCGCGCGCGTACACGTACACGGTATCCTCCGGTGCTGCCCGCACCCGCAACGCGGCGTCGAGCGTGACGGTGCCGCTGACTCGCCCCGGCGCGGATTTCGCCGCAACGGTCTTCTTTCCCGTCGACAGCGCCCTTGCCTCGGCGATCCCGGCACTAAGCGCCTGCGCCAGATCGTCGGTCACGCCCGGGCGCTTCAGCAGCGCTTCCCAGTGGCGGATTGCCGCCTTGTAGTCCTTGCGCTCGAATGCAGCGCTGCCGAAAAGCGCAAGCACCTTGTCGTTGTCCGGATCGAGCTTGAGCGCGCGATCGAGCAGCCTGGTCGGCTCACCCGCCAGCGAACGCCCGTTCCCGAGCGCCAACGTCTCGGCCAGATCGGCGAGCAGTCCGGCGTTGTCCGGGGCAAGCGCCACTGCCTTTCTGAACGCGTCTGAAGATTCCTGGAAGCGCTCCAGCGCACGGTAGGCACGGCCGAGCATCATCCAACCCTCGGCATCGTTCGGGTTCGCGCGCATGCGCACGGACAGTTTTTCGGTCATCTCCTGGAAATGTCCGGCGCTCATGGAAGACACATCGCTTGCAGCGTGCGGCGAAACGTCCAGGCCCTCGGGCGTGCCGAACTGCAGATACAGCAGCACGGCGGCCACCGGGATCAGCACGCCGACTGCGATCGGCGCGGCGCGCCCGCGACGCGCGCCCGTCGGGCATTCGGCGGGTCTCGCCGCTTCCTCGAGCACGCGGCGCTCGAGATCGGCTTTCGCCTGGTCGAACTGTCCGGCGCCCAAGACACCAGACTTCAGATCGTTATCGAGTTCGGCGAACTGGTCGCGATAGATCTCGAAATTGGCCTTATCACGCGCGACCCCTGTTCCGGTTTTATCCTTTAGCAGCGGCCGCAGCACGATCGCGACCGCCAGCAGCAATAGGACGCTCGCGCTGACGATGAAAGCTGTCATCGGGTCGCGCCCTCCTGCCCCGCACGCAGCAGCGCTTCGGCACGGGCACGTTGTTCGGGAGTCAGTTCACTTTGGGCGAGGCGTTGGCGCCGGCGCCGCAGGTAGAATCCCAGCGCCAGGCCGCCAGCCGCCAGCAGCATGAACGGCCCGGCCCAAAGCAACACCGTGGTGGATTTGAGCGGAGGCCTGTAGAGGACGAAGTCGCCGTAACGCGCCACCATGAACTCGCGGATCTCGGCATCGCTCTTGCCCGCCCGCATCTGACTGCGCACCTGGTTCTTGAGATCGATTGCCAGGTCGGCATGGGAATCCGCCAGCGACTGGTTCTGACACACCAGACAACGCAACTCCGCGGTCAGGCGCATCACCCGTTGCTCCAGCGCCGGGTCCTGCGTCGCCGGCGCTGCCTCATTGGCGTATGTCGGCAGTGCCAGCACCAGTAGCAGGAGTGCAGTCATGCGCTTCATCCCTGCAACTGCCTTACCAGCGGCAGGATCTTTTCCTCGAGCACTTTCGGCGTCACCGGTCCGATCTGCTTGAAGCGGATGACGCCGTCCTTGTCGATGACGTAGGTTTCGGGCACGCCGTAAACGCCGTAGTCGATGCCCACGCGCCCATCCGCATCCATCGCCGACAGCGTGTACGGGTTGCCGTGCTTGGCCAGCCAGTTCAACGCGTTGTCGCGACCGTCCTTGTAATTGAGACCGTAGATCGGCACCAGGTTCTGCCGCGACAGCTCCACCAGCAGCGGATGCTCCTGCAGACAAGTGACACACCAGGAGGCCCAGACGTTGAAAATCCACACCTTGCCCTTGAGATCCCCGGGGGCAAGCGTCTTGCCGGTATCCTGCAACTGCACGAGCTGGAATGGCGGCGCCGGCTTGTCGATCAGCGGCGATGGCACCTCGCGCGGGTCCAGCTTCAGACCGACCGCGAGGAAGACCGAAAGAACCAGAAAGATTCCGAGGGGGAAAAGAAAGCGTTTCATGGGATCGTGATGACGTGAATGCCGTGAATGCTGTGAATACCGTGAATGCCGTGAATGCCGTGAATACCGTGAATGCCGTGAATACCGGGATTACGCAGGATCCCTGTTGCGCGACCCGCGAGTCACGATCAACAGGATAGTTTCTCCGGCTCTTATGCGCTCACCGTTGCCGCCGCGGTGGGTATCTGTTGTTCTGCCTGCCTCGCCAGCCGGTAACGGCGGTCGGTGATCGCCAGTATTCCGCCCAGCGCCATCAGCAATGCGCCGCCCCAGATCCAGTCCACGAACGGCTTGTGGTAAATGCGCACCACCCAGGCATCGTTGCCGACGGGTTCGCCGAGCGAGACATACAGGTCACGGGTAAACCCGGCATCGATCGCCGCCTCGGTCATCGGCATCTGCTGCACGTGATACAGGCGTTTCTCCGGGAACATGCTGCGCACGCGCTTGCCGTTCTTCATGACCGAAACCAGGCCGCGGGTGGCCTCGTAATTCGGCCCGGGCACCTGCACCAAGCCGTCGAGGCGGAAGGTGTACCCGCCGACCTCCACGGTGTCACCGGCCTGCATGCGCACGTCCTTCTCGACTTCGTATCCCTTCACCAGCGTAACCCCGGCAATGAACACCGCCACTCCCGCGTGTGCCAGCAGCATTCCATAATAACCGCGCGGCAGGCCCCTCAATTGCGCGCCTGTGCCGAGGCCGTTGGCGGTGCGCAGTAGCGACACGCGCTGCCGCACATTGACCACGCCGGAGGCCGCCACCCACAACGCCAATAGCAATCCAAACGCAATCATCGGGGTCCACTTGCCCATGGTGAAGGGAAGAAGCAATGCAGTAACCAGCGCAACCGCGAGCGCCCACTTGAGGCGGTGCGCAAGATCGGGCATTTCGGCCTGCTTCCATTTCGCCAGCGGGCCCACGCCCATCAGGAAGATTGCCGGAGCCATCAGCGGAACGAAGACGGAATCGAAGTAAGGCGGGCCGACCGAAATCTTGCCCAATCCGAGGGCATCGAGAAACAGCGGATACAGCGTGCCGAGCAGCACCGACGCGGCCGCCACGATCAGCAGCAGATTGTTGGCGAGCAGCGCCGACTCGCGCGAAACGAAATCGAACTTGCCGCCGAGACCGACTTTGGGTGCCCGCCAGGCAAAAAGCGCGAGCGACGCGCCGATCACCACCACCAGAAAGCCGAGGATGAAAACACCGCGTGCCGGATCGGTGGCGAAGGCGTGCACCGAAGTGAGCACGCCCGAGCGCACCAGAAACGTGCCCAGCAATGACAGCGAGAAAGTCACGATCGCAAGCAGAACCGTCCAGACCTTGAAGCCGCCGCGCTTCTCGGTGACCGCAAGCGAGTGAATCAGTGCCGTTCCCAGCAGCCACGGCATGAAGGACGCGTTCTCCACGGGATCCCAGAACCACCAGCC
>CAYNFN010000284.1:0-2319 GCA_964396485.1 uncultured Alcaligenaceae bacterium | reverse complement strand
CATCGAAGACACCGCATCGCGGCGAAACGCGAGCGACCAGACACTGGTGTCGACAAACAAAGTCACGAGCGGGAGCGCTCGGCCTTGTAGTCGAAGGACTTATCCCATTCGAGCTTGCCCATAAGATCGAGCACCCGTTTTTGCTTACGCCGCGCGATGAACTCCACCAGCGCGCGAGTTACCGCCGCCTTCTTGGTGCGCTCTCCGCTCACTTTCAAAGCACGTTCGATAAGATCAGGGTCGAGAGAAAGATTGGTAGCCATGTGTTCCTCCTTACACATCAGTCTACACAGCCCATTCGTCAGTCGCAACCGTGACTTTTTAGCGAATCACTACATTGCAATCAGCAAGCGGATTCAACGACGCTCGTTCCCGCACCTCCGACCCTTCTATAAAGAGGAGAACGCAATATGCTTCCTCTCAGGCTTTTACTCTCTCTGCTCGCGGATCGTACAACGCTCCTAGATGCAACCGGCAGGAAACGCGCTCGGTAGCGACTTCGAGTTCGTAGTTGCCGGAGTTCAGCATGGCGTCGTCCACACCGTCCTCGTTGCGCACATAACCGAAGCCGATGTTCTTGCCCACCGTATAGCCCCACCCGCCGCTCGACAGCCATCCGACGCGCGCTCCATTGCGGTAGATCGTTTCACGCCCGAGTAACACGACATCGGGGTCGTCCACGGTAGCGCGGCGAGTCGTTTCATGAACTCCAACGGCGAGATGATGATATGCGCAATGCCATCCTTATAGGCACCGCGCGTGATACGATTCCGCTCGGAGAAGCTCGGCAGAACCTAGTATAAAACCGTGGTCTAGGTGTCCGCCGTTGCAGGCGCTGGTGCGCTGACCCAGTAAGAAAGGGATAGACAATGAATGCGACAGTTGAACAGACCTTGATCTCGAAGATCAGGACGCTTTCGCCGCAGCAGGTGGCCGAGGTGGAAGATTTTGTGGAGTTTCTGGTCGCGAAGTCTTCGCGGCGCGCGGCAATGGACCGGCTGCTGGCGATGGCTCCCGCTCTCGAGGCAGCCGGTGCGGCGCCGATGAGCGAGGACGAGATCGCGGCCGAGGTGAAAGCGGCACGCGAGGAACGCCGGGCACGCTAGCGGCACAGAGTTCGGGTGCGGGTCGTTCTTGATACCAATGTGGTGATGTCGGCGCTGCTGTGGCGCGGCACACCTTATCAACTACTCCAGGTCATTCGGCAGCGCGCCGATGTGCAACTCTACAGCAGCGCGGCGCTGCTTGCGGAACTGGCCGATGTACTTACCCGGCCTTCACCCACCCAGCGGCTCGCGCTGATCGGTAAGACAGCGCGCGGGGTGGTCGCCGATTACGTCGAGGCCATCGAATTGGTCGAGCCTGTCGAGGTGCCGCGCGTGGTGCCCGGCGACGCCGATGACGATCAGGTCATCGCAGCGGCGGTGGCAGCACGCGCCGATCTCGTCGTCTAAGGCGATTCCGATCTATTGTCGATGAGCAGTCACCAGGGCGTGCCCATCGTCACGGCCGCGCAAGCAGTTCACACCCTCAGCGCTTGAATGCAGAGCCGCGCCCCGCTCAGGCTTTCACTCTTTCAGATCGAGGATCGTACAACGCCCCAAGGTGCAGCCGGCAGGAAACGCGCTCGGTAGCGACTTCGAGCTCGTAGTTGCCGGAGTTCAGCATGGCGTCGTCCACACCGTCCTCGTTGCGCACATAACCGAAGCCGATGTTCTTGCCCACGGTATAGCCCCACCCCGCGCTGGACAGCCATCCGACGCGCTCTCCATTGCGGTAGATCGTTTCACGCCCGAGCAACACGACACGGGGGTCGTCCACAGTTAAACAGGTTAGCCGCTTTCAAAAGCCGACAAATCAATCCCGCGCGAGCGCAGGGGGGCGCTCAATAGCGAGATTGTTTCCACAACCGGAGCGGGCAGTGCGCGGCGGCATGGATAAAATCCTTGTCGGTCGTCAGCATTGGAAGTGCGTTGCGGATACAAAGCTGCGCGAGAAGGGCGTCTATGGTGCCGATCTGAACGCCCGCGCGACGGCACTGGTTGCGCAATTCGGCGGCCTCGATGTGGTCCTGCCGATCTGGCTTGAGAAGCGGCAGCGCGCCAAATCGTTCGATTATGTCCTTGCGCGCGCGGGGCCCGGAGAATCCCTGCAGCAGTTCTTGCAAAATTAAGCCGGTGGTGACGACGGTGTCGCCCTCTTCGAGCGCCTGGCGCAACGCAAGGACCTCGGGCATCGAAGACACCGCATCGCGGCGAAACGCGAGCGACCAGACACTGGTGTCGACAAACAAAGTCACGAGCGGGAGCGCTCGGCCTT
>CAYNFN010000283.1:0-1777 GCA_964396485.1 uncultured Alcaligenaceae bacterium | reverse complement strand
GGACGCCATGGCCGCAAGGGCCTGCGTTCATTCTCGGTGAGCGGACGCGTGGCAAGGCCGGGCGTGCATCTGGCGCCCGCCGGGATTACAGTGAAAGAATTGATCGCGGAGTACTGCGGTGGGATGGTTCCGGGACATGCGTTCTACGCCTACCTGCCGGGCGGCGCGTCGGGTGGCATCCTTCCGGCCTCGATGGGCGACATACCGTTGGACTTCGATACGCTGAACGAATACGGCTGCTTCATCGGCTCCGCGGCGGTGGTGATCCTGTCGGACCGGGATCGCGCCGCCGACGCGGCGCGCAATCTCATGGCGTTCTTCTCCGACGAATCCTGCGGCCAGTGCACGCCCTGCCGCGTCGGCACCGCCAAGGCGCTGCAGTTGATGCGGAAGGACGACTGGGATCGGCCGCTGCTGGAAGAACTGTCGCAGGCGATGGCGGATGCGTCGATCTGCGGCCTGGGACAGGCCGCACCGAATCCCGTGCGCTGTGTCATCAAGTACTTCTCTCACGAACTGAAGAGCAACTAACCGCAGAGGCGCAAAGGCGCAGAGGAAACGCAGAGAAAACCAGACGATGCGTGACAAAATGCGGGACGATCGATTTGCCGCCACCCTATCGACAATTTGCGGGGTCGTGACTATCCACTTTCTATCTTAACCGCAGAGGCGCAAAGGCGCAGAGGAAACGCAGAGAAATGCAAATTGGGCAAAAAAGCTGATGAGAGGCCGGTGCGACATTCTCTCCGTTTGCTCCGTGTGCTTTTACAAGTTATCTGGTTTCGGTTTCCTTTGCGTTTCCTCTGCGCCTTTGCGCCTCTGCGGTGAAGGGTTTGTTTGGAGTGAAAAAAAATGAATCAGCGTAGCGAGATGATCACATTCAGACTCGACGGCACGGAGATTCACGCCGCGCCGGGCGAGACAATACTCCAGGCGGCGCAGCGCTACGGCGTGGACATTCCGCATCTGTGCTACAAGCCCGGCTATCGCGCCGACGGCAACTGCCGCGCCTGCATGGTGGAGATCAAGGGCGAGCGGGTGCTGGCGCCCTCGTGCTGCCGCGCGCCGCAGGCCGGAATGGAAGTCGAATCGAAGAACGCGCGGGCGGTGGCAGCGCAGAAAATGATTCTGGAACTGCTGCTTGCCGACATGCCCGAGAAAAAGTATTCGCCAGATTCCGAACTCGATCTCTGGGCACGCAGTCTGAAAGTGGGCAAGCCGCGCTTTGCGAGGCGCCACCAACCCAAGGCGGACCTGTCGCATCCCGGGATAGCGGTCAATCTCGATGCCTGCATCCAGTGCACACGTTGCGTGCGTGCCTGCCGCGAGGAGCAGGTCAACGACGTGATCGGTTTCGCTTTCCGCGGTCACGAATCGCAGATCGTGTTCGACTTCGACGACGCCATGGGCGATTCGACCTGCGTGGCCTGCGGCGAATGTGTCCAGGCCTGCCCCACGGGAGCGCTGATGCCTGCGCGCGGCGTGGGAATGCAGGTGCCCGACAAGACGGTCGATTCCGTCTGTCCGTATTGCGGCGTGGGCTGCCAGCTCACCTACCACGTCAAGGACGACCGCATCCTGCACGTGCAGGGACGCGACGGCCCGGCCAACCATGGACGGCTGTGCGTGAAGGGGCGCTACGGTTTCGACTACGTGCATAGCCGGCAGCGCCTCACCAAGCCGCTAATCCGCAAACCCGGCACGCCGAAGAGCGCCGATTTCGTCGTCGACCCGGACAATTTTCTCGAAGTGTTCCGCGAGGCGAGCTGGGACGAGG
>CAYNFN010000282.1:0-6287 GCA_964396485.1 uncultured Alcaligenaceae bacterium | reverse complement strand
TCCCGCAATCACGGCTGCGACTCGTTAGCGGTACGCCCGTTTGCGGGAGCAGCCGTATGCCCCGCCCATCAACGTTAATCGCAGCCTCATGTGCCCCTGCCCGCAAGCTGCCGACTGCGTCGGTAACGTGTCCGGGGCACGTACCGCTAACGAGTCACAGCCGTCCGGCTACACGGCGTCCTCGCCGTCTTGCCCTCGACCCGAATCGCCTCGGTCGCGCATGTGGAACCTGGTCGGAGCTTCCCTACCTGTCCCCGCCGACCCTACCCGGCATCGAACCATTTGACCAACAGCGCCTCGGCTTCGTCGACGCCCTGCCTGGTCGTCGCAGAGAAAAGCTGAACGCTGCTGCCGTGGTACTCGGCGGCGAGCCCTTCGCCCACTTTGCGCAGTTGCCTGGCTGCCTCCTGCTTCGACAACTTGTCTGCCTTGGTGAGCAGCACGTGCACCGGCCGGCCTGTCGGGGCGAACCAGTCCAGCAGCTGCCGGTCCAGCGGCGTCAGCGGATGACGGGCGTCCATCACCAGCACCAGGCCGCGCAGCTGGCCGCGAGTCTGCAAGTAGCCCGACAGCAGTTCCTGCCAGGATCGCTTTATCGCTCCCGGCACCTGCGCGTACCCGTACCCGGGCAAGTCCACCAGAAAGCGCCCCGCCCCCAGGCTGAAAAAATTGATCTGCTGCGTTCGGCCCGGGGTCTTGCTGACGAAGGCCAGGCGGTGGCGCCGGGCAAGCGCGTTGAGTGCGCTCGACTTGCCTGCGTTCGAGCGTCCGGCAAACGCCACTTCGACTCCAGACGAAGCCGGCAGGTCGCGCTCATGCGCGACTGTGGCGAAGAAGGCGGCGTCGTTGAACAAACGGGTGCGGCTCATCAGTTACGCTAAAATGGCGCCTCTCGCGGGGACCGGCGCAGTCCGGGGGCTTGGCACGAAATCGAAGGAGTGTTCATGAACCGTTTCATCGCGGCAACCGTGGTCGCGTTCATTTCCGTCACCTCGGCCGTTGCGGCTGATTTCGGCGACCCCGCCAAGGCCCTGCTCATTGCCAACCGCATCTGCGCCGCCTGCCACGGAGCCGACGGCAACAGCCCGCTGCCGATGAATCCGAGCCTCGCCGGACAGCACCCTGAGTATCTGTTCAAGCAGCTGAACGAATTCAAATCGGGCAGCCGCAACAACGCCGTGATGATGGGCATGGTAGCCGGCGTGTCCACCGAGGACATGCGCAATCTTGCCGCTTACTACGCCGCGCAGAAACCCAACGAAACTGCCGCGAATGACAAGGATCTGGTCGCGCAGGGACGCAAGTTGTTTCGCGGCGGCAACGTCGCCACCGGAGTGACGGCCTGTGCCGGCTGCCATTCGCCGAACGGTGCCGGAATTCCATCCCAGTATCCCCGGCTTGCCGGTCAACATCCCGAGTACGTCGTTGCGCAATTGAAGGCATTCCGCGCTGGCGACCGCGCCAACGACGCCAACAACATGATGCGCGCGGTCGCGGGCCGGCTCACCGACAAGGAAATTGCCGCCGTCGCCGAGTACCTCTCCGCTTTGCGCTGACTGCGCGGCAGTTCACGCGGCCGCGACTTTCGCGAACGCCGCCGATGCCGCCTCGATGGTGGCGCTGATTTCGGCTTCGCCGTGAGCGGCGGAGACAAATCCCGCTTCGAATGCCGATGGCGCCAGGTACACGCCCTGAGCCAGCATGGCATGGAAAAAACGGTTGAAGGAATTCTTGTCGCATTCCATAACCTGGGCGTAACTCTCCGGCGCCGCGGCGCGGAAGTACACGCCGAACATCCCGCCGACCGATTGCGCCGAAAACGCCAACCCCGCATACCTGCCGGCCTTCTGCAAGCCCTGCACCAGCCGCGCAGCGGCATTTCCTAGCAGGTCGAAAAAACCGGGCGCCTGAACAAGCTTGAGCGTGGCCAACCCGGCGGCGACCGCCACCGGATTTCCAGACAGGGTTCCGGCCTGGTACACCGGCCCAAGCGGCGCAATGCACTGCATGATATCGCGCCGTCCGCCGAACGCGCCCACCGGCATGCCGCCGCCGATGACCTTGCCCAGCGTGGTGAGGTCGGGCGTGATGCGGTAAAGCCCCTGCGCTCCCTGTAGCCCGACCCGGAAACCAGTCATCACTTCGTCGAAAATCAACAGTGTGCCGTGCTTCGTGCAAAGGTCCCGAAGCGCGCGCAGGAATTCCGGCCTGGGCTTGACCAGATTCATGTTGCCCGCCACCGGCTCGACGATTACCGCGGCAATTTCATCGCCTTGCGCGCCAAACGCGTGCTCCACCATGCCGGCGTCGTTGTAATCGAGCACCAGCGTGTGAACCGTGATCTCCGCCGGCACGCCGGCGGAACTGGGCTGACCGAAAGTGAGCGCGCCGGAACCGGCCTTTACCAGCAATGAATCGGCGTGGCCATGGTAGCAGCCCTCGAACTTGACGATCTTCGCGCGCCCGGTAAACCCGCGCGCCAACCGGATCGCGCTCATGGTCGCCTCGGTGCCGGAACTCACCAGACGCACCTGCTGCATCGACGGCAGCAGCCGGGTGATGAGTTCCGCCATTTCCAGTTCGGCTTCCGTAGGGGCACCAAAGCTTAAACCACGGGAAGCGGCCTCCCGCACCGCTGCCACCACTTGCGGATGCGCGTGGCCAAGCACCAGCGGCCCCCAGGAACCGACGTAGTCGAGGTAGCGCCTGCCGTCCGCGTCCCACACGCAGGCACCCTCCCCGCGGCTGAAGAACAACGGCGTGCCGCCCACCGCACGGAAGGCGCGCACCGGCGAGTTCACTCCGCCGGGAATCACCTTCTGCGATTTGTCGAAAAGAATCTCGTTTCTCGTTTTCATGCTTGCAGTCTCAGGACTCACTGTGTTCCGCGAACAGCCAGGCAATGCGGCGTGCCGCGCGCTCAATGTCGGGCGCATCGAACACGGCGCTGACCACCGCCACCGAGTCGGCGCCGGCCTCTATCAGTCCGGCAGCGTTGTCCGGCGTGATGCCGCCGATCGCGACGATCGGGAGCGAGAACTCCTTTGCCGCCCGTAACAGGTCCCGGCCCGCCGTCGCCGCGCCGGGCTTGGTCGGCGACGGGAATAAACTGCCGAACGCGACGTAGTCCGCGCCCTGCGCAACAGCGTCGCGCGCACGCCACAACTGGTTGTAGCACGACACGCCAATCAGCTTGCCGGGACCGAGCAGCGCACGCGCCACGCCGACGCCGTCGTCGTCCTTGCCCAGGTGCACTCCGTCGGCAGCCACGTCGTGCGCCAGCTCGATGCTGTCGTTGACGATGAAACAGGCGCCGGCGTCGCGGCACAAGCGCGCGATCTGAAGGGCCTGTTCGTGCAGCAATCGCTGGTCGGCAGCCTTGTTGCGGTACTGCACTACACGCGCCCCGCCGCGCAACACAGCTTCGACCTTGCTCCTCAACAGCGCGGAGTCGGCAAGCTCGGGCGTGACCGCGTACAGCCCGCTAATTGTCCTGCGCATCCTCCGGCTCTTCCTCGCGCGCCCAGAACAGCCGGTCCGGGATCAACTGCCCCATTCCGGTTCGATACGCGAATTTGAGCGTTTGCCAGGTGTATTCCTGTGCATCGCGTACCGCCTCGGGTACGCCGAGCCCGTTGGCGATCGTCGCCGCGACCGCCGAGGCGAGCGTGCATCCCGAGCCATGAAAAATGCCGGGCAGGCGTTGCCAGGAGTCCGTTCGCACCACGCCCTGCTGGTCGTGGAGTGTATTGACCACCTGCGCCGTGTTTTCGTGGGTCCCGGTCACCAGCACGTATTCGCAGCCGAGATTGAGCAGGCGCCGCGCGCACTCGTTCAAGTCTGGGTCGTCGTTTTCGTTGCTGTCGTCCTGCGCCAGGCGCCGGGCCTCGAGGCTGTTGGGCGTAATTAACGTGGTCTGCGGGATCAGCAACTCACGCATCGCCGAGATCATGTCCTCGGAAGCCAGTTCGTCACCGCGGCCTGAGGCGAGTACCGGATCGAGCACCAGCGGAATATCGGGATAATCGGAGACCACTTCGGCAATGGCGGCAATCGCCTCGACGCTTCCGAGCAGGCCGACCTTGAACACCGTGACCGGCATGTCCTCGAGCACGCAGCGCGCCTGGTCGGCGACCCACTCGGCATCGATCGGCAGCACGTCTTCCACGCCCATCGTGTCCTGAATGGTCACCGCGGTGATCACCGACAACGGATGGCAACCCATGCTCGACAGGGTGAGGATGTCGGCTTGTATCCCCGCGCCACCGCTGGGATCAGTCGCCGCGAATACGAGCACGATCGGGAGTGAATCTGGCACGGCGATGTTTCGCGGCAGCGATTCGACTTAAAATGGAATCTTAACTGAAAAGCTCCGTCATTCCCCAAACCAACCATGGCTGCAAGCGCGAAAGAAGAATACAAGACCTTCATGTGCCTGATCTGCGGATTCATTTACTACGAGGCGGCCGGGCTGCCCGAAGAGGGCCTTCCTGCGGGCACGCGCTGGGAGGATGTGCCGGTCAACTGGGTGTGCCCCGAATGCGGAGCGCGCAAGGAAGACTTCGAGCTGGTGGAGATATAGAGTGTTGAGTGTTAAATGTTTAGTTTTGAGTTATCCAAAATGCCCCGGCGACTGACCGGAAACTCAACATTCAAAACTCAACACTTAACATTGCGCGTATGCGTATTCTGCACACGATGCTGAGGGTAGGTGACCTGCAGCGCTCGATTGATTTCTATACCAAGGTCCTCGGCATGAAGGTGCTACGCCAGAAGGACTATCCGGACGGCCGTTTCACACTGGCTTTCGTCGGCTACGGCGACGAAAACAAGGAAGCGGTGCTCGAACTCACTCACAACTGGGACACCACGAAGTACGAACTGGGCAACGGCTACGGTCATGTCGCGCTCGAGGTGGACGATGCCTACAAGGCCTGCGAGGAGGTAAAAAAGCGCGGGGGCAAAGTCACACGCGAGGCCGGCCCGATGAAGCATGGCACCACCATAATTGCGTTCGTCGAAGACCCCGACGGCTACAAGATCGAATTCATCCAGCGCAAACGCTAGACCTTGAACCGCAAAGGCGCGAAGGCGCAAAGAAAAACACGCAAAGAAATGCTATGGAATTGAATGCGATATGGCCGCGCTGCCTGGATAATTGCCTGCCCAAGACTCCAAATCAACGAAATATATCTTTTCGGTTTCCTTTGCGTTCCCTCTGCGCCTTCGCGCCTTTGCGGTTAATCGTTCTTCTCGAGCGCGCATGTGGGACTTGGTCAGAGCTTCCCTAACTCTGCCGGCCGGCGAGATAGTTCGCGATGCGCACGAATTCCGGGACGCCCAGGGTCTCGCCTCTGGCGCCCGGTTCGATTCCCAGCTGTTCCAGTTCCCCGGCTTCGAGCAGTTCCCGCAACGCGTTGCGCAGCGTCTTGCGCCGTTGACCGAACGCGCGCGTCACCACGTCGGCGAACAAGGACTCATCGCTGGCGCGGTGGGGCGGGGTCGCGTAGGGCGTCATCCGCACGACCGAGGACCAGACTTTGGGTTGGGGATGAAATGCCGTCGGCGGCACGTCGAAAAGCGACTCGATGACCCAGCGGTACTGCAACATCACCGACAGGCGGCCGTACTCGGGAGAACCGGGTTCGGCAGCCATCCTCTTGACGACCTCGCGCTGGAGCATGAAATGACAGTCGCGCAGCAACCCCACCTGCGCATTCAGGTGAAAAAGGATCGGTGTCGAAATGTTGTAAGGGAGGTTGCCGACGACGCGGATGTCCGCGCCAAACGCGGAAAAATCGAAGTCCAGCGCATCGCCCTGATGGACGCGCAGGCTCTCCGACGGAAAACGCGCGCGCAGACCGCGCACGATATCGCGGTCGATTTCGATCACGTCGACATGGGCGACATGCTCAAGCAGCGGCGCAGTGAGTGCGCCCGGACCGGGTCCGATCTCGACGATGCGGTCGTCGCGCCGGGGATCAATTGCGGCAATGATCTGCCGGACGATGCCCCGATCCTCCAGGAAGTTCTGGCTGAACCTCTTTCTGAGGGTATGCGATGCCTGCAAGTGGTTCAGCCCGGACTTAGTGTCCTGTTCCGCTAATTCGCGGCTGAAAACCCGACGAGAATCGGCGCCATGCTGCGTTACGAGTCCTCGCCGTGCGTGTCGGAGCGCGGAAGAGGGGCCCCTCTGGGGATCTGACCGCGGAGACACGCGTAAGGCCGGTGGTCGACACGCTATTGGCCGGTTGCACGGTCGCATCCCCGCAAGCGGGGCCCCTGCT
>CAYNFN010000281.1:0-5107 GCA_964396485.1 uncultured Alcaligenaceae bacterium | reverse complement strand
TGCCTTACGCATCCAAGGGGGCGCTGGACTTCGCCGACCGTTCGATGGAGGCGGTGGCCTACTACGCGTATTGGGCCTCGAGCGAGCTGGCCGAGGAGCGCGGCCGCTACTCCACTTATGAAGGGTCGCTGTGGTCCAGGGGCATCCTGCCGCAGGATTCGCTCAAATTGCTGGCCGAGGAGCGCGGCGGCTATCTCGAGGTGGACACCTCTTCGAGCATGAACTGGGAGCCGTTGCGCGCGCGCATCAAGCAGTTCGGCATGCGTAATTCCAACTGCCTGGCGATCGCGCCGACCGCAACCATCGCCAATATCGTCGGCGTGTCGGCCTCGATCGAGCCGACCTACCAAAACCTGTACGTGAAGTCGAACCTGTCCGGCGAGTTTACGGTCACCAACGAGTACCTGGTCCGGGACTTGAAGAAGCTCAACGCGTGGGACGAGGTCATGATCGCCGACCTCAAGTATTTCGACGGCAGCCTGGCCAAGATCGACCGCGTCCCGCAGGAGATCCGCAACCTCTACGCAACTGCGTTCGAAGTGGACTCGGCATGGATCGTCGAGGCGGGCGCGCGCCGGCAGAAGTGGATCGACCAGGCGCAGTCGCTCAATATCTATATGGCGGGCGATTCAGGCAAGAAGCTGGACGACACCTACAAGCTGGCCTGGAAGCGGGGACTCAAGACCACTTATTACCTGCGCACGCTGGGTGCGTCCTCGGCGGAAAAATCCACCGTCCGCGGTGGCCAGTTGAACGCCGTACCCGCGGATGGCGGCGTCATGGGCGCGGGTTTGGCCGCGGATGAGGAAGCCAAGTTTTGTTCAATTGATAACCCGGAGTGTGAGGCATGCCAATAGCCTCACGCTCCTGGTTACGGCGCAGGGTCATCCGATCCGGCGCGACGCTATGCATGGCGTCGCCGGATCGCGTGAGCCGGAGCCACAATCCCGGCGAGGCCTGCCAGTGATGGTCAGGCCGGCGTTCTTGATTGCGGCGGACGCTAACTTGCCTTGGCAAGTTAAGCCCGCAGGGCGGCGGGAGCCACAACCCCGAGTGTGCGGCGTGAGCTGGAGCTACATCCGGACCAGGCCCGCCGATGAGGCCGGCCTACCGCCTTGGGTTCGCCGCGCACCGCCGCCTGACGTTCTGGTTGCTGCGCAGCCGCAACGAAATCACGCGGTTCGCGGGTTTCGGCGAAGCCGCGATTCAGAGGCTGAGATTTTTTGAGCGATGAGCCGATCGAAATCATTTTCATCGCGGCCAAAGGAAAAAAAGGGGTCGCATCGCGACCGAATATCAAAGAAGTATTTGACATTCCACCGATAACATTTATAAAGGAACCAGGCATGCTGCAATTTGAGAATCAAATCCCGAGCACCGGCGGCGCTGGTCTGCAGCCCGTCGTTGGCATCATCCCGGAGAGCAATATTTCGCCGGCACGCGTTGCCGAATCCGATCCGTCCGCGGACGTTGCGTTCCGTCGCGTACGCGTTGAAGACAAGCGCGTCATCAACGGCAAGGCCGACGTCAACCAGCTCGTCCCGTTCAAGTACAAGTGGGCCTGGGACAAATATCTGTCCGGCTGCGCCAACCACTGGATGCCCCAGGAAATCAGCATGAGCCGGGATATCGCTACCTGGAAGGATCCGAACGGCCTGACCGAGGACGAGCGCCTGGTGGTCAGGCGCAACCTCGGTTTCTTCGTGACCGCCGACAGTCTGGCGGCCAACAACATCGTGCTCGGCACCTACCGGCACATCACCGCCCCGGAGTGCCGGCAGTACCTGCTGCGCCAGGCTTTCGAAGAAGCGATCCACACCCACGCCTATCAGTACATCGTCGAGAGCCTGGGGCTGGACGAAGGCGAGATCTTCAACGCCTACCACGAAGTCTCCAGCATCCGGGACAAGAACGAATTCCTGATCCCGTTCATCGAAACGTTGACCGACCCGGAATTCAAGACCGGCACCCCGGAGGCCGACCAGCAGCTCCTGAAGAGCCTGATCGTGTTCGCCTGCATCATGGAGGGGCTTTTCTTCTACGTCGGCTTTGTCCAGATCCTTGCGCTGGGGCGCCAGAACAAGATGATGGGCGCTTCCGAGCAATACCAGTACATCCTGCGCGATGAGTCCATGCACTGCAATTTCGGCATCGACCTGATCAACCAGATCAAGATGGAAAACCCGCGCCTGTGGACCCCGGAATTCCGCGACGAAATCCGCGGCCTGATCCAGAAGGGCGTGGAACTCGAGTATCGCTACGCCGAGGACACCATGCCGCGCGGCGTTCTGGGACTGAACGCGCCGATGTTCAAGGAGTACCTGCGCTTCGTGGCCAACCGCCGCGCGCAACAGATCGGCCTCGATCCGCTGTTCCCGGGCGCCACCAATCCGTTCCCGTGGATGTCGGAGATGGTCGATCTCAAGAAGGAAAAGAACTTCTTCGAAACCCGTGTGATCGAGTATCAGACGGGCGGGGCCCTGAACTGGAATTGATGCATGGGCCGGAACGTTTTCTGTGAGACCCGCGCTGCCGCCGGCCGATTCAACGGTCCGGCAGTGCACTTGTTAGGGCTGAATGGGTAAACCGGACAAGCAGTTCAATATTCAATCACGAAACGCGCGGTGCCTCTGCAAAGAGCAGACCCCGCCAGGCTGGGAGCAATGAGCCCCCAGTCCAAGGTTTCCTTTCCTTTTCGATTCTGGCCATTGGCCGATGTGGGAGATATCCCCTTTCCGGCCGCTCTCTCTCTCACGAATCGTGCTGCGGACACGGCAGGTCTTCGTCCGCGGCCAACAGAACTGCCCGGTGACCGGTCATGCGGCCGATATGGCGCGCGGCCGGGCATTGGCAGTTGGCACCGAGAAGATCCATTCTTCGAAGTGCTGGTAGTTCCCTTTGTTTAACTTTTATTAGGAGATCAGAAATGGCAGCGAAGAGAAAAGCAGCAAAGAAGTCCACCAAGAAGAAGTCCTCGGGCAAGAAGAAGTCCGCCAAGAAACGTCGTCCGGCAAAGAAGATGGCAAAAAAGCCCGCCAAAAAGGCGAAGCGCCGTTCCGGCAAGAAGAGGAAAGCGGCGAAAAAGAAGGCCAAAAAGCCGGCCAAAAAGAAGGCGAAGAAGGCCAGAAAGCCTGCGAAAAAGAAGGCGAAGAAGTCCGCGAAAAAGAAAGCGAAAAAGAAAGCGCGGACGATGAAGCCTATGGCCAAGCCGGCTGCGATGGCAGCTCCGGCCGCGCCGAAGCCAGTTTCTGCACCGGCGGCCTGGCCGTTTCCGGTAGCGGGTAACCGGCCTAACTAAGCTTCCCAGATGCTCGCGGGCAGTCTGCATCCGCGATGGATACCAGACACTGAGCCGCGAGCTTTGGACTTGTAATACAAATAGCCGGGCCTGCAAGGGCGCGGTCGAGTTGGAGCTTTAAGCAAACCTCCGCCGATCAAGAGACGGGAGGCGGGGTAAGTTCCTAACGCAAATCTTCTTGTCCCGATGCGGGACGAGAGGGTGCTATTATTTCTACTGACAGTGAAACTCCAAGCACTTCAAAGATCAAACAAATATCCCGGCGGGAGTTGGCCCGGGACGGACACCCGGGAACCGTCTGGACGAAGCGAAAAACCAGTCGGGGAATTCATGGGACGAGGCAGCGGATCGAATCTGCTGCCTCTTTGATTTCAGTCCGACGCAGCCGCTGGGCGGCATACCTTACGCCGGCCCTGTTCTGCAGATATTGAACCAGTTCGACGTTTACATCCTGATGGTCGGTTACGGCATGCTGCTGCCGGGGCTGCGCCCTCCCTCACCCTGCCCTCTCCCGGAGGGAGAGGGTCCATATGCGTACCTGAGAGGGCGCTGTGCACCCTTCTCCCTTCGGGAGAAGGGCTGGGGATGAGGGCAGAACGACGACGCTCGCGACTGAAATCCCGCGTCATGGTCATTGTGACCCACACGAAAGTCGGATGAACCACATATCTTAATTCCGGATGGGCTTATCGTCGGAGTGAACCCATGGAAAGAAACAGAGTGACCTCGAGCTCGATCCGGGCGGTCGGGTACGACGAGCGCAGCCGCGTGCTGGAGGTGGAGTTCAACGACGGCCGCATCAATCAGTACACCGGGGTCTCGCCCGAAGTGCACCGGCGGCTGATGAGCGCACCCTCGATGGTCAGCTATTTCCGCGATAACGTCGACGAGGCCTTCCCCGCCAAGCGGGTAAAAGGCTAGCCGGCCGATGGCCGGCGTCAGAAGCGTTGACGCAGATACCCTACGTGCGTAGCACGTCGGAGTACCCTTTTAGGGCGCAGAGAAGAGCGAGAAAGGTCGCAGAGGAAATCAGGACTTGGCAAGAAGCAGAACCTGGTCGCCGCTGAAGAGTGATGTGTAGTAGTTAAGACGCGATCAGACAGGCAGTGTCACAACGGCAACTTCCGCCGCGTTGCTGCCAGTCGTACTCTAAGGAAGCGGGTCTTCGCGGCGTTCGTCGTACGACCAATAACGGCCCGTCACCGGATCACCTCGTCAGCGCGCAGCAGGATCGATTCGGGGATCGTGATCCCAAGGGCTTTGGCGGTCTTGAGATTGACGACAAACTCGAACTTGGTCGGCTGTTCGATCGGCAAATCGCCTGGCTTGGCACCCTTCAGGATCTTGTCGACGTACGCGGCCGATCGGCGATACAAATCGCCGGTGTTCGTCCCATAGAACATCAGTCCGCCGTCCTCGACGTGTTGCCTAAGCCCATAGATGTCCGGTAGCCGGGCCCTCAACGCAAGTTTGGTCAGAGTCATTCGATGAATAAAGAATAGTGGGCTATCGATCACGTACAGAGCTTGGGAATGGGCTCGGTCTATAGTTGAAAACGCAGGGCCGATTTCCTCTGGTCTTTGGACGCTCACGAAAGTAAGTTGCACCGCCAGCGAGGGCGACACCGCCTTGAGATCCTCGACGACCTTTGCGTGGAATGGCGTGCCAGGATTCCACAAAACTGCCACCCGGGTCGCTTTGGGTACCGCTTCCTTGAGGAGTTGCAGCCGCTTGGCGCTGATGTCGGTAACCATCGCCGAGACCCCGGTGACGTTTCCACCAGGACGTGCGAGGCTCGCGACCAGACCG
>CAYNFN010000280.1:0-7439 GCA_964396485.1 uncultured Alcaligenaceae bacterium | reverse complement strand
CGCAAAGGTACGCAAAGGAAAAACACAAGATTAATTGTAGTAGCTTAGATTTGAGCTGAAACACAGTGCCCGACCAAGTCGACGCCAACTCATATGTGAGGGACTGGAACCGGCCATAACCCGACGCTGGGAAAATTCCCGTATCCTGTCACTCAAATGTTCCCGGTGCCAACAGGCGAAATGCCAGTTAATAGTTCACTAAGGAGAAACCGCATGAAAAAATTCTTGGCGTTGTACAGAATGGATATGGGAGAAATGCAAAAGATGATGGCGAGTACCAGTGCGGAGGAAAGGAAGAAGAGCATGGGAGAGTGGCAGGCGTGGATGAAGAAAAATATGGCCAGTTTTGCAGACCATGGGGGACCTGCTGGAAAGACAAAGCGGGTCGCGGCAAGCGGTGTAACTGATATCAAAAACGATATTGGTGGTTACTCGATCGTACAAGCAGAATCGTATGAAGCGGCTGCAGCCCTCTTTCGTGACAATCCGCATCTCACCATGCCTGGGGCTACCGTGGAGGTTATGGAGATTATGCCAATGCCGGGATCATGAATGGTTGGAAATCCTGGCGGATCTCGGGATCGATCACTGAAGCTTGGGAGAACAGTCGAGAGCCGGTCCCTCATCAGGACGGGCAGCCTTGCTCCCGTCGATCGTTAGACACAGCGAACTAAAGTCGCTCCGGTTATTTCAAATATTGAACGACCGCTTCTCTTTTTCGTCAACAGCTGCTTTGGGTCGACAGTTGCCGTTCGGACACTCTCTGCCTTGTCGTGTCTAAACTACTACAGATTAATCTTGGGAAATCAGCCCTTATGCACTGACGCATTCGCTCTTTTCATCATCCTTCCGCCTCACATGCACCCGGAGGGGTGTCATCCTTCATCCTTGTACTTTTCCGTCACCCGTCACGGCTTAACCAGTTCAATCTGTTTTGCTTCGGTCTTCAGTCCTGCGGTCAGCACGAACCGCATGGCCTCTTCGCGCGACATCGGCACAGGAGTGACCCGGTTGCGGGGGATCATCACCATGTAGCCGCCGACCTGGTAGCTCATCGGCAGATAGACCGCCACCTCGTCCTCGTTGCCGATGCCTTTGGGCATGTCGGAGAAATCGCTGCGAGTCAGGAATCCGAGCAGGCGCATGTCGGTGCCCGGAAGCTGCACCGAAACCACCTGAAGCGCTTCGCTGCTCTTCTCGTCCGAAAACAGGCCGAACAGGTCCTTCAGCGACCTGAACACCACCTTGATCAGCGGGATCTTCAGCAGAAGGCTCTCGCCGCGTTTGATCAATTGCCGGAACAGCCAGGCCCGCATCAGCAGGCCGATCAGAAAAATGAGGATCAGTGCGGCGAGCAGGCCCATGCCGGCACGGTAGTACTCGTCCGGCAGCAGGAGCAGCAGCTGCTTGCCGAGGAAGCGCTCCAACCCCGCGAACAGCCAGACCACCAGATAAATGGTTGCCAGGATGGGGAGGATCGTGAAGACCCCGGTCAGGAAGATTCTCCCAATGGATTTCATTCGTGCTCCATTTCAAGTGTTGTCTAGCGGATTGCTGCAAAGTACCAGACACGGGCATAGGCGCGTTACGGCTTGCACGGATAGGCGCTGTTGAACGCCGCGAAGAGCCGCAGGAGAAGGATGAAGGGATAGCGTGAGGCGTGAGGACTGAGGACTGAGGACTGAGGGCTGAGGACTGAGGGCTGAGGACTGAGGGCTGAGGGCCTAGGACTGAGGGCTGAGGACTGAGTAAAAGAAATTACTTGCGACATTCACGACATTCACGATATTCACGATATTCACGATATTCACGGCATTCACGATATTCACGACATTCACGACATTCACGGAACTTGATAGCGTTTCATGAACCGCCTGTCGATCCAGTTCTTCCATTGCCATACCCATTTGCCCGCCAGCGCGAGATCGCCTCGGGACGCAACCGCGTAGCGGTCACCGGTGCTGATCAGGGCCAGCGCCTCCTTCTGCGGCTTCCATATGATGAGCTGTTCCCCACGCAGCGTGCGCCGCAGATTCTCCGCCAGCGGCGGACCGGCGCGAACCGCATACACGCCGGATTTGGGGCGCGGATGATTCTTGACGCTGGCGATGTCGCCCGAGGCGAACACCTGCGGATGCGAGACCGATTGCAGCCGCTCGTTCACCAGCATGAATCCACGTTCGTCGGTGGCGAGGCCGACCGACCGCGGCCACAACGGCGCCGAAGCGCCGGTCGCCCAGACGATCGCATCGGCCTCGACACTGCCGCCCCCGCGCAGCCTCAGCCTGCCGCTGTCCACGCGCTCGACTGCGCGTCCCAGGTGCAGCGTCACGCCGCGCCGCGCGAGCACGTACATGAAAATCGTGCGCACCTTGCTGTTGTGCGTGAGCAGAATGCTCTCGGTGTCACTTACCAGATCGAAGCTGATTTCGGAAGCCGGGGCCAGCTTGCGCAGGCGGTACTGCATCGCCAGCAGCACTTCGACGCCCGCGGCGCCGCCTCCGACCACCGCGATTCGGCGTGGAGCCCGCCCGCGGACGGTCCGGTTGCAGATTTCGTCCCAGACGGGACCAAATTGCTCCACCGGTTTCACAGGCAGGGCATGCTCGGGCGCACCGGGAGTGTCGAACGCCGGCGAGCGCGTGCCGGTATCCACCGAGACGACATCGTACGGCAGCGTTGCGCCGTTGTCGCAGAACACCAGGCGTGCGTCCGGGTTGATTCCGTTGCAGGTAGACCGGACCAAGCGACAATTGGCGAAACGCGTCAGCCGCATCAGATCGATGTGGCATTCCTCGCGCGTGTAGTGTCCGGCGATCCAGCCCGGCAGCATTCCGGAATACGGCGAATCCGGGTACGGGTTCACCAGCACGAGATCCGTGCCGGAGAGCGGGTCGGTCCCGAATCGACGCAGCACTTCCACGTGGCTGTGCCCGCCGCCGATCAACACCAGGCGTTTCATGCTCAATATGTCCGTCGGTTGTTCGGAGAGTTATTGGGACGAAAGCAACTTCTTACCACGGAGGACGCGGAGGACACGGAGGAAAACCAGAAACGAGGAAAAACATGTGGGAGTTAAAAGCAGGCCCGGTGCTGAAGTGACCTCCGATGGCAGGTTTTAACTCTCAGCCGTTATTTTTCTGCTCTTGCCTTTCCTCCGTGTCCTCCGTGTCCTCCGTGGTAAGAAGTTGCTTCAGGTTCATTGCATGAAGTGAATGTCGCCGTAGAACGCCGTGGCGGACTGGCCGGTATTGTCGGTATCCGTGGCGAGTACCACGCCGGAAATCGCTGGCGGTTCCTCGCCGAACGCTGCCCGGAAGTCGGCGGCGACATCGCGTCGTATCGTGACCCACGTGCCGAGATTCGCGCCTCCACTCTCGGCGACGATCATGCGCACCCGGTCGGTGTAGGCGCTCCAGACCGAGGTGCCCGCGGCGGCCTTGCCGTCCCAGACGTAGCACAGTGCGGCGAGCGGAACATCGGCGCCGTAAAGGCGTGCCAGCCGGATTTTGGCGCGCACCGAAAACGGCAGCTTGCGGATATCGTAATCGAAAAGGACGTAAACGCGTGCCGGGTAGTCGTCGCCCCCCTTGGTGGCGATGTCGGACTTTGTCAGCAGGTTGACTATCTTCCAGCGCCACTCGATGACCGGATGGGCGCGCACATCGAATTTCAGCGGATGAGCGACGCCCGCCATCGACGCCTCCGCATCGGCGCGCAGCACCACTGCATCGCCGTCCCGGACCAGCGAATACCGCGTATGCCTGCGGATTCCGGGGAGCGTTGTCAATTCCCAGGGGGCGGGAAGCGACGCGCCGGGTGCCGCAGCGGAAAAAGGCGCGAGAACCGGGGCTTCGGCCGCGTTCGCCGCGCAACTCAGGCTGACTGCAACGGCGAGCAGCAGAGCTGCGAAGCCGCGGCTCACGATTCGGCGCCCGAATCCATCGCCGGCAAAAAACCTTCGCGCACCAGACGCTGATAATCCTGGGGCCGATCCACGTCCCAATGCACGGGGAGTTCATGCCAGCGCCAGCCAAGATTGCGCAGGCGCTGGCGGGTTTCCTCCATCACCGTAGCAGTTCCCCACGTCATCGCATCGAATAGCGCCGGCATGGCTTGCGAAAGCCCGAGCAAAACGTAACCTCCATCTTCCGCCGGACAGAACACGGCGTCGGGCCCGTCGCGCAGCGCGCTTGCGGCCGCACGCAGGTCGGAAGCCGTGAGGGAAGGGCAATCGCTTCCCGTCAGCAGCACGTGCCGCGACCGGGTCAGCGCATCCTCGAGGGCGTTCAGCATTCTTGCGCCGAGGTCGCCTTCACCTTGCCGGTGCAGCGTAACGTGGAAGCGATCGCGGCAGCTGGCGAAAAAATCATCATCGGTAGTCGGGGTGCACCACAGTTCCACCTGACCCACATTTGACTCGCGCGCCACGGTGAGCGCGCGCTCGACCAGGTGGCGGTACAGCGCCGCCGCACCGTGGTCGCCCAACAGCGGGATCAACCGCGTCTTCACGCTTCCCGCTACCGGGGCGCGTGCAAATATCAGTACGCTGGCGTCATTGGCTGCGGCCATAATAGATTTCAGCAAGCCGTGCCGGTTCCGCGCCGAAGAAGTAGGCGAGACGCAACCGCCACATCAGGGCGATGGTGCGCCAGATTCCGTGCTTTTCCCAGCGCCGGGACGATGCGATGACGCTTTGCGCAAGGCACAGCGGCCGGCCGTGGCCCTTGAGTGTGGCGCACAGCGCGACGTCTTCCATCAGTGCAATGGCGGGAAATCCGCCGACTTCATCGAACAGTCCGCGCTCGACGAACAGGCCTTGGTCGCCGGTGGCGATCCCGGTGAAGCGCGAACGCCGGTTCATCATCCACTCGACGACGCGCAGCATGGTTGCGGCGCCGGAAAGCCTGACCTCGAAGTGTCCCCAGCGACGGCCTGTTTCGCGCAGGCCGTCGAGGATGAGCCGATCCGCGTCGTCGGGGAGGCGGGCGTCGGCATGCAGGAACAGCAGCACGTCGCCGCCGGCGTGCGCCGCGCCCGTGTTCATCTGCAGCGCGCGCCCGGGTGGCGAGGACAGTACCCGGTCGGCCAGCGGCGAGGAGGCGGCGACCGTGCCGTCGCGGCTGCCGCCGTCGGCGAGAATCAACTCGACGCCGCGTTCGCGCAGCCGCTGCAACGGCTGGAGAAACGAAACGATACCCGGCGCTTCGTCTAGCGTCGGAACGACAACGGACAAGGATGATCCCCTCCGGGGACAAGTGAGAATGATCCCCTCCGGGGACAAGTGAGGCGGAAGGCGGAAGGCGGAAGGATTAGCCGCACTCCGCGTACGCATCGCCGTTTGCTTTTCCCTCACCCTTCACCCTTCACCCTTCACCCTTCACCCTTCACCCTTCACCCTTCACCCTTCACCCTTCACCCTTCACCCTTCACCCCTCACCCGTGCTCTTCCCGCCCTATCCGGGCACTGCGCACCGAGCACGAAGCACTTGCCGTTTTTCATCCTTCATCCTTCATCCCTCATCCTTGCCGTTAAGTGCCCAGTCGTAATCCAGGAATTCGAGTTTGGCTTTCCGGTCGCGGATCGTCTGCTGGTTCTTCGGTTCGTCGGCGAGGTTTTCGGCGTACTGCGCCAGCCAGACCTCGACCGATCCCGACCGCGCGGCGAAATCCTTCCCGTACCAGTCGAAAATCTTCGACACTTCGAGCCTGCCATTCTGCGGGTTGAAGCGGTTGCGCGACCGGTCGGAGACAAAGCGCACGACGCTGTCTTCGAGTTGCGCGTCAAGTTTGCCGGCGACGTAGGCTTCGCTGCGCAGCGCCGGACAACCGATCGAGGCACAGTTTGCCGCCATGTGGATGCGCGGCTCGTCGAAGACTCCCGGCGCGCGGATCATGCCGTGCTCGACATCGTCGAGAGTGCGCGGCTTGCCCAGCAGGGAGAAGAAGCGCTTCTTCCACGGACTGGTGATGAGCGAACCCAGTTCCTTGATCGACTTCACTTTCGGATACTCGGTGAGGATCAGCTCGACAGTGTAGGCGTTGTAGGCATTGATCAGAAAGGCGAGCTTCTCGGGCTTCTTCCAGCCGTCGTACTCGGGCTGGGTCACCGCGGAAAGCCCCTCGAGATAGCTTTTCAGCTCCTGGCGATCGGCCTTGAACCCGCTGTAATCGACCTGCGTTGCGTGTCCGCCGGGAAGCCAGACCACGTGTTCTTTCGTCAGCGCGTCCCACTGCGCGTGCGAATGATCAAATGCAGCGAGTGCGAAGCCGGGCAATAGAAGGATCAATAACGTGAGCAGTAGTTTTCTCATTGTTGCGTCGATTGGCAGCCGATCGTGAGTGCCGTGAATGCCGTAAATGTCGTGAATGCCGTGAATGCCGTGAATGTCGTGAATGCCGTGAATGTCGGAAGTAATTGCTCTTACTCAGTCCTCGGCCCTCAGTCCTCAGCCCTCGGCCCTCAGCCCTCAGCCCTCGGCCCTCAGCCCTCGGCCCTCAGCCCTCAGTCCTCAGCCCTCAGCCCTCAGTCCTCAGTCCTCAGTCCTCACCCCTCACGCTATCCCTTCATCCACCTGTGATAGCGCTCCACCCACTTCAGAACATTCTGCGGCGCATGCGCGCGCTTCCAGTTGCCTGCGGCGTACTTGTTGGCCTCGGACAGCGTCGGATAGATGTGGATGGTGCCGAGGATCTTGTTCAGCCCGATGCCATGGCGCATGGCCAGGATGTACTCGGCGATCAGGTCGCCGGCGTGCTCGCCGGCGATGGTCACGCCGAGGATCCTGTCCTTGCCGGGTACGGTCAATACCTTGACCAGGCCGTGGGCCTCGCTGTCGGCGATCGCGCGGTCCAGGTCGTCGATTCCGTACCTGGTCACTTCGTAGGGAATGCCTTTTTCCTTTGCCTCGAGTTCGTTCAACCCCACGTGCGCCACTTCTGGCTCGGTGAACGTGGCCCACGGGATCACCGAATAATCGGCGCGGAACTTCTTGACGCCGCCGAACAGCGCGTTGACTGCCGCGTACCAGGCCTGGTGTGCCGCGGTATGGGTGAACTGGAAAGGTCCGGCGACGTCGCCGCAGGCGTAGATGCTCGGGTAGAGCGTCTGCAGGAATTCGTTGGTCTCCACCGTGCGGCTTCGGGTCAGGGGGATGCCCAGTTCCTCCAGTCCGTAGCCTGCGGTGTTGGCGATTCGCCCCACCGCCACCAGCACTTCGTCGAACGGGATGCGCACGTCCCGGCCTTTGTGCTCGCAGATCAGCGCCTTCTCGCCGTTCTCGACCAGGAACTGTTTGGCCTTGTGCTCGAGCCGTACGTCGACGCCCTCCTCGCGGAAGCGGGCCAGCACCATTTCGGAAATCTCGGGGTCTTCGCGGATCATGATCCGCGGCAGCATTTCGACCTGGGTGACCTTCGAGCCCAGGCGGGCGAAACAT
>CAYNFN010000279.1:0-2758 GCA_964396485.1 uncultured Alcaligenaceae bacterium | reverse complement strand
TGTTCACTTGATCACGTTGTCGGCCTGAAGGAGAAGGGTCTGTGGGAATGTGATGCCGAGCGCCTTGGCCGTCTTGAGGTTGAGCACGAGGTGGAACTTCGCGGGCCGCTGGACAGGCAGGTTGGCCGGCTTTTCGCCTTTGAGAATCCGATCCGCGTACGCCCAACTACGGCGAATCAGGTCATCGATATCGGGCCCGTAACTGAGAAGAAAGCCGGCTTCCGTATGGAAGGGGAAAAAGCCGGCAATCGGCAACCGATGCTGCGCAGCGAGCGCTGCGATTTTGGAAGCGTTGCCGTCAAACATAGGACCCCCCCACATGAGGACCGCCTGCGCGCGTTTCGTGACTGCGGTCCTGAACGCGCGCTCAAGCTCCTCGGGACGTCGTACCTCCAGCGTTATCATCCGCAGACCCAAAGCTCTGGCCGCAACCTCCGTCGCCTTTAGTGGTGTTCGGTCCAGTGAGGCATCCCAGAGGACCGCCACCCTGGAAAGACCGCGGACAAGCTCCTTGAGCTGCTCAAGCCGTTTCCCGCTGAGCTCAGGCAGATCGAGAAAGAAGCCCGTGACGTTGCCACCCGGCCGCGCAAGACTCGCGGCCCAGCCGTTGGCAACGGGGTCGCTCTCCAGGTCAACCGCGACGATCGGGATCGTCCTCGTCGCGTTCACTGCTGCGCGTACGCCCGCTGACGAGCCTCCCCAAATAACGTCAACCTTCAGCTCGACCAGCTCGGCCGCATCGCGATGAAGCCGCTCTTCGCTTCCGCTCGCCCATCGTTCCATGAAGAGAAGGTTTCGGCCTTCGACGTAACCGAGATCCCGAAGAGTCTTCACGTGCAACTGGCTGAACCGCGGGGTTGGGGGTGAGGGCGCCAACGTTGCGAGCTTGAAGGTCTTCCCCGTTTCTTCGGCGCTCACCGTAGGAAGCGCGAAGAAGAGAACTCCGAGGACCACACCAACGAGCGGCCCGGAAAGGCGCACAGCCTTCAGGCTAGAGAGGAAGTCAGACATTCCTGCGCTGTTCATGTTCGTAGCTCCTGCTTACTGACGCGCTCGGGCTTCATGAAATCGAAGGTTTGACCGACATCCTTCGCCGGTAGTTCGAATCAAACGAATCGTGGAAAGCTTGCTCCAATAGCCAGACACGTGCAACAGCTCGCGCCCGCCGGAGGGTCGCGCGCGAGGTTAATCCCCGTTGCTCCTACCGCGCCGTGTGCGAGCCGATCACGCGTGCACCCCTGCGCTTGTTCCTCCGGCTGCCGAACGTTCCGGTTAACGCGCCGCCCGCTTGCGGGAGGTCGCCGTTGAGCCGGCACTTAGACCTCGCTCTTTGACACGACGAAGTGCGTCATTGATGCGCGATTGGTAACCGGAGCCTTGTGCGCGAAAAAAAGCAATTACGTCCGCGTCCAGTCGAAGGCTGGTGAGGACCTTCGTCGGCGCCTTCTGAGGCCCGCGCCCGCGGCGCATGACCGGAGGACCAAGCAATTCCTCCGACCAAGGAGGGTTGTCTCGGTCAACGGCCTTTGCGGAAGTAGTCTTCGGCGGTTTCAAGGTAATAGCGCGCTTCATATTTTTCAGCCTTGCATAAAGAGATGACATGCATTTCGTCGGCTCGGTCAATATGGACCAAGACAACCACCTCGCCATCCAGGAGCCCGAAGGTCACCATTCGCTTTTCGCCGTAGTTCTCCCGCGTGTCTTCTCGGGTGATGGTGAAGTTATCCCAGATGACTTCGACCCCCTCGAAGTCCAAACCGTGGTCTTTGATATTGCGGTGACGCTTTGGCTCGTCCCAGGAGGCCACAAATAAAGTGTAGCTACAATATACTTGGCTGGCAAGTACGCGGGGCAAACCCGCCTAAACGGTAGCCAGCGAGGTGTAATGTAAACTCGACGGCCTAAAGGACCTCTATTTGATCACCGGCGGCCTGGCATCGCCAGCAGCGAATTGATCTTGCGAGAATTCACCGGGAACGCAAGTCGGTATATCGGCTTCCGAGTCGCCCTCACCCTCGGCGAACTTGACTTTGGGGAGGGACACGCATCAGAAAAAAAAGAGCGCGGCGTGGGCCGCGCCTCTTTTTCCGTCCCAGAAAGTTATTTTGGCTGTGGCACGATACGCAGGTAAGGTTTCGGCGCCTTCCAGCCATTGGGGTATTTCTTTCTGGCGTCTTCGTCCGACACCGAGGGCACGATGATCACGTCCTGCCCCGGTTTCCAGTTCACTGGCGTGGCGACCTGGTGCTTGGCAGTGAGCTGCATGGAATCGAGAACGCGCAGCACTTCGTCGAAATTGCGGCCCGTGCTCATCGGGTATATCAGCATCAGTTTGATTTTCTTGTCCGGACCGATCACGAACACGGTGCGAACCGTCGCGTTGTTGGCGGCGGTCCGGCCTTCCGACGTGGCGCCGGCGTCGGCGGGAAGCATGTCGTAGAGTTTGGCCACCTTCAGTTCCGGATCGCCGATCATCGGGTAGTTCACTTTGTGGCCCTGGGTTTCCTCGATGTCCGCAGCCCACTTGCCGTGGTTGCTGACCGGATCGACGCTCAGGCCGATGATCTTGCAGTTGCGCTTCGTGAACTCGGATTGCAATCCGGCCATGTAGCCCAGTTCGGTGGTGCAGACCGGGGTGAAGTCTTTCGGATGCGAAAACAGGACTGCCCAGCCGTCGCCGATCCACTGGTGGAAGTTGACGCTGCCCTGAGTGGTTTCGGCGGTGAAATTGGGGGCTTCGTCGTTGATGCGTAAAGAC
>CAYNFN010000278.1:0-6512 GCA_964396485.1 uncultured Alcaligenaceae bacterium | reverse complement strand
GCCCTCATCGGCTCGACCGATGCCGCCGCGGTGTTCGCGGTGCTGGGTTCGCAAGGCATGCGGCTCAAGCAGCGGGTCGGCGCGACGCTGGAAATCGAATCGGGCTGCAACGATCCGATGGCGGTGTTCCTGACGCTGGTTTTCATCGAAGTTGTGCGTGCCGGCGATCACTCGCCGGGCTGGTCGGTGCTGTGGGAATTCGTCTGGCAATTCGGACTCGGCGGACTGGCTGGCGCCGGCGGCGGCCGCGTGCTGGTCTGGCTCCTCAATCGCGTCAGCGTCACCAGTGGGCTGTATCCGCTGCTCGCGATGGCGGGAGGGCTGGTGATCTACGGCGCCACCACCGTGTGGGGCGGCAGTGGCTTCCTGGCGATCTACCTGGCGGGGCTGATCCTCGGCAACGCCCGGGTGAAGTCGCAGGGCAATATTCTTAAGGTACACGACGGATTGGCGTGGCTGTCGCAGATCAGCTTGTTCCTGATGCTGGGCCTGCTGGTCACGCCTTCCGCGTTGTTCCCCACCGCAGTCGATGCGCTGCTGGTCGCGATCGTGCTGATGGTAGTGGCGAGGCCGCTTGCGGTGTGGCTGTCGCTGCTGCCGTTCCGCTTCCCCAAGCGCGAGCAGGTCTTCATCGCCTGGGTGGGACTGCGCGGCGCGGTGCCGATCGTGCTGGCGCTGTTCCCGGCCCTGGTCGGGCTGCCGGATTCCTCGGTCTATTTCAACGTTGCCTTCTTCGTGGTGCTGACTTCACTGGTGGTGCAGGGCTGGACCGTCGCGCCGCTGGCGCAGGCGCTGCGTCTGAAGCTGCCGCAGGAGCACGCGCCCTACTTTTCGGAATTTGTCGAGGTGCCGGGACAGGCGAGCCTGAGGCTGCTCGGCTACCGGGTCACCGAGTTGAGTGACGCGATCGGCCGCGGCGTGAACCAGTTGCCGCTGCCCCCCGGCGTGCGGATCGTCGCAGCCTTTCGCGACGGAAGACCGCTGGATTCGATCGGCCACATGGAGATAGCCGCCGGCGATCTGCTCTACGTCATCACCACCGACGAGCACATGACGCTGCTCGATCACCTGTTCGTTCCGGCGGACGACGCAGAGGAATCCGAACAGCAGCGCGTCTTCGGTACTTTCACGCTGAACGGCGATGCGCCGCTCGGCGAGGTCGCGGAAATCTACGGCGTCGAGGTTCCGGAGCTGGCGAGGTCGCAGACGCTTTCCAGGTACATCGACCAGCAATTCCACCGCCGGCCGGTGGTCGGCGACTTCGTTACTATCGGCGGGATGAACCTGGTTGTGCGCGAAATGCGTGACGGCCGCATCACCAAGGTCGGTATCGTCGTCCGCAACCGCTAGCTTGAAAACGAAGCGCTCACCACGGAGGACGCGGAGGACACGGAGGAAAAACAAAACGAGGAAAAGCAAATTGGGGTTAAAAGCCGGGAGACTATTCGCGAACACGTGGCGCCAACATTCACTGCGGTGGATCATTGGCCAATAGTAGGTTTCAACCCAAGCGCGTTTTCTTGCTCTTGCCTTTCCTCCGTGTCCTCCGCGTCCTCCGTGGTAAGAGTTGCGTTCTTCAGTAACTGCCGAGCCAGCAGCGGCGAAGGGTCGCGGCGGAGCGGTCGTCGTTGACGGTGAGCACGCAGGTATCGGCGGGCGGAGCGGCAAGCGTTACGTTCAGCACCATCAGTTCATCGCGGCGGAACGCATGTATCTGCACGGTTTCGCCCGGGCGGTAGCTGCCGAGCCGGCCCTCGAAAGTTTTCGGCGTAACCCGCAATTCATCGAGCGCGACGATCGTATCGCCCGCCGCGAGCCCCGCCTTTTGCGCGGCGCCGCCGTCGAGGACGCGGGTGATTTTCAGTTCGCCGCAGTTGTCCGTGGTGCGGATACCGAGATCCACCCGCTGCGCCAGCGCCTTTTCCGGTTTCGATGCGCGTTTGCCGCCCTTGTCCGCGGATGATTCGGCGCGGCGGATCTCCATGTCGATGCCGACGCCCGCGAGCAGTTTCTCCAGCGGCAGCTCACTGGTTTCGCGCAGCGCCTGGTGGAAGAAGCGCTTGAGTTTCAGTCCGGCCACCTCTTCGGCGAGCCGTTCGATGCCGTTCTCCTCGACGCCAATGCCTTTGAGGCCGTGGTGTTTCCACAGTGCGCGCATCACGTGGTCGAGCGACTTCCTGCCGCCGGTCTGCTGCCGGATCAGCAGGTCGAGACACAGTGCAACCAGACTGCCTTTGACGTAGTAGCTCACCGCTGCGTTCGGCGCGTTCTCGTCCCGGCGGTAGTACTTGATCCATGCGTCGAACGAAGACTCGGTAACCGTCTGCTTCTTGCGGCCGCTGCCGCGCAGCACCGAGGTAATGCTCTTCGCCACGGATTCCAGGTAGGCGTTGCGGGAAATCAGTCCGGAGCGCACCAGGAACAGATTGTCGTAATAAGAGGTAATCCCTTCAAACGCCCACAACAGCGTCGTGTAGTTCTCGTTGCCGAGGTCGTAGGGCGTAAAAGCAGCGGGCTTGATTCGTTTCACGTTCCAGGTGTGGAAGTACTCGTGCGAGCACAGCCCGAGGAAGGTGCGGTAGCCGTTTGTGACGTCCTCTACGCCTTTCCGCGGCAACTCGTCGCGCGAGCAGAGCAGGGCGGTGGAGGCGCGATGCTCCAGCCCGCCGTAGCCGTCGCCGACCGCGGTGACCAGAAATACGTAGCGCTCCATCGGTGCCGGTTCGCCGAAGAACCGGATCTGCGTTTCGCAAAGAACTTTCAAATCGCGGGACAGGCGGTCCATGTCGGTACGATGCCGGCCGGTGATCGCGATGTCGTGCGGCACGCCGCAGGCTTTGAAGGTGGCGAGCGTGAACGTGCCGATCTCCACCGGGTGATCGATCAGCTCGTCATAATTGGCCGCCTCGTAGGTGTCGAAGCCGTAAGGCTTGGCGCCCTTGCGGCTCATCGCGGTCGCGATGCGCCAGTTGCGGTAGCGCGCGCCCTTTGGCCGCCGGATCTCGACTTCGCATGGATCGTCCTCACGACCCTCGACCTTCAGGAACACCGACGGGCCGTTGAAAAAGGCGTGGGTGGTGTCGAGGTGCGCGCCACGCACCGACAGGTCCCAGGCATAGACTTCCATCGTCACCGTCACCGGTCCATTGGTGGGCGCGACCTGCCAGGTGTTCTTGTCGAGCTTGGTGATGGGCACGATGCGCCGGCCGCTGGATGCCCGGATGCGCACGACGTTCTTCGCAAACTCGCGAATCAGGTAGCTGCCCGGTATCCAGGTCGGCAACGAGAGCTTCTGTCCGGCCGGGTCGGGGTCGGCGACTGTGCAGCGGACTTCGAACAGGTGGGCTTCGGGGTGGGACGGGAATATATCGTAGCGGATCGGCGTTTTCATCTAATGACTGAATGTAATCGGGTTCAAGGCGGATTTATGGCGGGCTCCAGAAGTTTCGTCAAGACTTTCTCGATGACGGGCGTGCAGGCCAACAGCCGCGAACGATAAACGTGTGCAGTTCGAGAGGAATTCCGGGAAGGCTTCGTCAAATGCGCGCAAACACCGGGTCACATTTGGCGTCGAGGGGGTGAGCTGAAGCTTTCTCGATAACCTCTAAGACAGACTGATCGCGCGTTCGCGCAATGAGGGATCGCGACATCAAGAACACACGGAGCATTCCGAACTGGATCTCAAGCACGCCATCCTCGCGATTGTTTGGTCCAAATGAGGTCAGCTCGGTTTTCTTGGGACGCAGTTCAGAAAAAAGGTAAGATGCGGAGGGAAAAAAATGGAGTCTGAACCTTATTTCTATTACCCTGTTTTCCACGATTTTGTGAATACGTGGAATCGGAACCGACCCCAACGGTGCAGACAAGGGAGTAACTGATGAAATTCCTGGTCACATTGCTGATCGACTGGCCGGCGCGGATTGCGCGCCCCTTCAGATGGCTTGCGCCGCTTGTCGCCCGCGTGACCGTAGGGTACATATTTCTGCTGAGCGGGTGGGGCAAGCTCAACAATCTGCCCAAAGTGATCGAGAACTTTGTCGGCTGGGGTATCCCCCGCGCGGATTTGCTCGCGCCGTTCGTCTCGGCGGTCGAGTTCGGCGGCGGCCTGCTGTTGCTGCTCGGACTTTGCACCCGGATTGCCGCAGCGCCGCTCGCAATCATCATGATCGTGGCGATTCGCACGGCGCTTTGGGAGCAGGTCGATTCGCTGGAAATGCTGCTTGGGTTCGAGGAATTCTCTTATCTGGCGATCTTTCTGTGGCTGGCGATTACCGGACCGGGCGCGATTTCCGTGGATCACGTTCTCCAGGACTGGAACAGAAGCCTCGAAGACTAGGAAAGGAAAAATGGGGTCTGACTGGGCTAACCTGGGTTTCTCGCGTACCAGAGCCGGATCTGATCCACGTGACGTAAAACTTACTAATCCTGAGCGCAGGCCATGAGTAAAATCCACGAAGGGGGTTGTCTGTGCGGCAGCGTGCGCTATCGAACCATTGGCGCCCCGATGTTGGCGACGGTCTGCCACTGCAAGTTCTGCCAGCGGCGAACCGGTAGCGCTTTTTCGGAGCCTGTCTTGTTCAAGATGGAGCAGGTCGAGGTGTTTGGTGGACCGCTGGTGACTTACGAGCATCGTTCCGACGAAAGCAATCGCTGGCTCCGAATGGAATTCTGCCCGCGGTGCGGGACCACCGTCATGTGGACCGCTGAACGAAGGCCGGGCGTGCGCGGGATCGCCGGCGGCACCTTCGACGATCCCAACTGGTTCAAGATTCAGCGGCACATCTGGACCCGCTCGGCCCTACCATGGATCGCCATCCCGACAGATGCGGAGTGTTTCGAAAAAGGCTCTCCCGCATGAGCGGCGATCAGGAAGTCGAATTCAGGTTATGCGGCGAGGAGTGAGCGGTGGCAATTGAGCTAGGCCAGAGGCTGCAAGTAGAAAAGGGTCAGTCCTATACTGTATACTATAAAGTATAGGCCTGACCCCATGAAGTGCCATGAAGTGACTCTCAACTACTGGACTCCCGATCCCGACTCAGGGTTTCTGCACTGGTTACGCGGCGCGAGGGTCATTTCATGGCCCGCCGCGATTGCCGGGGCTTTCATTGGCACGTACAGCCACGTTTTCCTGGATAGCATCATGCACGCCGACATGCACCCGCTCGCGCCGCTGTCGCAGTCGAACGCGCTGTTGAGCGCGATCCCCGTCGGATCGCTGCACGTCGTTTGCGTGCTCAGTGGCGTAGCCGGGATGCTTCTCCTGATCGCAGTGTTTCTTGTTCGAAGAAAGACGAGCTAAGCGAGAAAAGGTAAGGCGAAGGGGTCAGGCTAACTCCATCAGGTCTTGAAGTATCAGAAACCGATATCTCAAACAGAACGCAGGCGTCAGTCCACCTTCACGCCGGACTGCTTCACGACCTTTGCCCAGCGCCGGATTTCGTTGCGGATGAATTGACCCAGCGACTCCGGAGTGTCGGCGCGGACCTCGGTGCCCTGGTCCGCAAGCTGAGCTTTGATCTCCGGGGTGCCGAGGATGCGCCGGATTTCGGTGTTGAGCTTGAGCACGATTTCGCGCGGCGTGCAGGACGGCGCCAGCATTCCCTGCCATGAACCGGTCTCGAAGCCGGGCAGGCCGGACTCCGCCACCGTGGGAATGTCCGGTGCCGCAGCGACACGTGTCGGGGAAGACACGGCGAGCGCGCGCATCCTTCCGCCCCTGACGTGCGGATAAACGGGAAGCATGCCGTTGAACAGTACGTCGGCATGGCCGGCGATCACGTCCGCCACCGCCTGCGAACCGCCCTTGTAGGGAACGTATGTCCATTGCACGCCGGTGCGCAGCGCGAATTCGACTCCGGCGAGGTGTGGTGCGCTCCCGACTCCCGCGGTCGCGAAATTGAGTTGGCCGGGCCTGGATTTCGCCAGCGCGATCAGTTCCTTCACGGTTTTTGCGGGCACCGACGGATGCACGCCCAGAACGTGCGGCGAGTAACTGATCAAGACCACCGGTGCGAAATCCTTCGCCGGATCGAAAGGCAGATCGGGAAACACGCTCGGGCTGATGGCCAGCGCGCCGACATCGGTGAGCAGCAACGTGTAACCGTCGGCAGGAGACTTGGCGACCAGGTTCGCGCCGATATTGCCGTTTGCACCCGCCCGGTTCTCGACGATCACGGACTGGCCCCAGGCTTCGTTCAGCTTCTGGCCGACCGAGCGCGCCAGGATGTCCGACGTGCCCCCCGGCGGGTTGGGCACGACGATGCGGATCGTCTTTGCAGGATACGTCTGCGCATTCACCGGATCGGCTTGCGCGTTCGCCGGTTTCGTTTGCGCGCTCGCGCTGGCGGAAGCCAGCGCAAGCATCGCAGCGAGGATCAGTCTTGCGATTGCCATTTCTCTCCCGATGTTGACCATTGCGCCTGCATCGCCGTGGCGCGCCTACAATTTGACGCGGCTGAGCTTGGTGCCCTCGAGTTCGAGAATGTAATCCGCGCCGAACGCCATGGACGGCG
>CAYNFN010000277.1:0-3726 GCA_964396485.1 uncultured Alcaligenaceae bacterium | reverse complement strand
TGGATCGAATTGAACGAGGCTTTCGCCGCGCAGAGCCTGGCGGTGATCGGCGACCTCGGGCTTGACCGCACGAAGGTGAATCCGCTGGGCGGGGCGATCGCCCTCGGTCATCCGCTGGGCGCCACCGGTGCGATCCGCACCGCGACGCTCCTGCACGGGATGCGCCGGCGCGGCCAGAAATACGGCATGGTCACGATGTGCATCGGCACCGGAATGGGCGCGGCCGGTGTCTTCGAGTCACTGCGGTGAACAGGCAATACTGAAGCCAGGGATTTCAGGGTAATCGCGCTAATGCAGGGGAGGCTCAAATTCTGGGGTTGGGGTCTTGAATCCGAGGTGCTGCGACCTGAGGAGTTGAGCGCGCTCGAGGCCGCATACGCGCGTCAATTCGGTATTGCGGCTTACGACGTGACTCCCGCCCCCCGCGCGGAGGAAATCCGCTTGCGCGCGCCGCGCGTGACGCCGCCGGAAAGCCTGCGCGAGGTGTGCTCGACCGAGCATTACCAGCGGCTGCTGCACAGCTACGGCCGGTCTTTCTTCGACAGCGCCAGGATCTTTGCGCACGACTTCACGAATCCGCCGGACGTTGTAGCCTTCCCGCGCGACGAGCGCGAGATCGTTGCCGTTCTCGACTGGTGCGATTCGGTGAACGCCGTTGCCATTCCCTGGGGCGGAGGTTCGAGCGTGGTCGGCGGCGTCGAGCCGCCGCGCACCGACAGGCATGTGGTCACCATCGACCTGAAGCACCTTGGGCGCGTGCTCGAGATCGACACGATTTCGCAGGCCGCACGCATACAGGGCGGCACGTACGGTCCGGCGCTGGAAAGCCAGCTCAAGCCCAGCGGCCTGACGCTGCGCCATTTCCCGCAGTCCTTCGAGTTCTCCACGCTGGGTGGCTGGATCGCCACCCGCAGCGGCGGCCACTACGCCACGCTCTACACCCACATAGACGATTTCGTCGAGAGCCTGCGCGTGGTGACTCCGGCCGGTAGCCTGGAATCCTTCCGGCTGCCGGGCTCGGGCGCCGGGCCCAGCCCCGACCGGCTTTTCATCGGTTCCGAAGGGATCCTTGGCATCATCACCGAAGCCTGGATGCGGCTGCGGCCGCGCCCGACCTTTCGCGCCGCGACTTCCGCGCGTTTCCAGGATTTCTACCAGGCGGCAGAGTGCGTGCGCGCCATCAGCCAGTCGCATCTGTATCCGGCCAATACGCGACTGCTCGATGCCGGCGAGGCGCTGATCAATGGCGCCGGCGACGGCAGGCATTCGATTCTGGTGCTGACTTTCGAATCCGCCGACCGGCCGCAGGAGGCGGACCTGCAGCGCGCGCTGGAGATCGTGCGCGCGAACGCAGGCGAGTACGACGAAAGGGTGCTCAATACCGACGGCGCACAGCGCCAGGGAGCGGCCGGACAATGGCGCGACAGCTTCCTGCGCATGCCTTACTACCGCGAAGTCCTGACGCCGCGCGGAATCATCGCCGACACTTTCGAGACGTCGATCACCTGGGACCGCTTCCCCGATTTCCATGCCAGGGTCAAGGCCGAAACCGAGCGCGCGATCGAGGAAGTCACCGGACGAAAGGGCGTGGTCACCTGCCGCTTCACTCACGTCTACCCCGATGGGCCGGCGCCTTATTTCAGTTTCCACGCGCTCGGCGACAAGCGCCGACTGGTCGAGCAATGCTGGGCGATCAAGACCGCGGCTTCCGAGACTCTCAATGCGCTCGGCGGCACCATCACCCATCACCACGCGGTCGGACGCGACCACCGGCGCTGGTACGACAAGCAGCGGCCGGACCTGTTCGCCGGCGCGCTGCGCGCCGCGAAAAAGTCCCTCGATCCGCGCGGCATGTTGAATCCCGGAGTCCTGGTCGATCCGCTTGCCTGAACGTTCTCGCGTTTGCAGTCGCCGGCGTTAGGACTATAGTGATTGTCGGACCAGCCATACCGCAAAGCCTCCGATGCGAGTTCTGCTTGTTTCTTTGATTCTCTTGTTGCGCGCGGGCCTGGCGCTCGGCGCAGAAGGCCCGGTGGTGGTGCTGTCGCTCAACGGCGCGATCGGCCCCGCGACCGCCGACTACATCCACCGCAATCTCGAGCGGGCTGCCGAACAGCAGGCGCAACTGGTGGTGCTGAAGATGGACACCCCAGGCGGGCTCGACACCTCGATGCGCTCGATCATCAAGGACATCCTCGCTTCACCCATTCCGGTGGCCACTTTTGTAGCGCCGAGCGGTGCGCGCGCCGCCAGCGCCGGCACCTACATTCTTTACGCCAGCCATGTCGCCGCGATGGCGCCTGCCACGAATCTGGGCGCGGCAACCCCCATCTCGATCGGCGGCATGCCGGGTTCGCCGGAACCGCAGCGCCAGCCGCAGGAGCCCGAGCGCAAGACCGGAAAGAAGGCCGATCAGACCAAGGACGCCGAGAAGGACTGGATGAGCGATGCTTCCCGGCGCAAGGCGGTGTTCGATGCGGCGGCCTACATTCGCGGGCTGGCGCAATTGCGCGGCCGAAATGCCGAGTGGGCGGAGAAGGCGGTGCGCGAGGCGGTGAGCCTGCCGGCCGAGGAAGCGCTGAAACTCAAGGTGATCGACCTGGTCGCTGCCGACCTGCCCGATCTCCTCAGGAAGCTCGACGGCCGCAAGCTCAACGTCGCGGGGCAGGATCGGATACTGCGGACCAAGGGCGTGGAGACCACTGCGATGGAGCCGGACTGGCGCAGTCGCTTCCTGGCGCTGATTACCGATCCGAGCATCGCCTATATTCTATTGCTGCTGGGCATGTACGGGCTGCTGTTCGAGTTCTACAACCCGGGATTCGTCCTGCCCGGCGTCGCCGGCACGATCTGCCTGCTGATTGCGCTGTACGCGCTGCAGTTGCTGCCGGTCAACTATGCCGGCGTGGCGTTGATCCTTCTCGGCATGGCGTTCATGGTCGCGGAAGTTTTCGTGCCCGCCTACGGGTCGCTCGGAATCGGCGGGATCGTTGCGTTCGTGATCGGCTCGGTGATGATGATCGATACTGACGTTCCCGGATTCGTGCTCCCCTGGTCGCTGATCGCCGCGATTGCCGTCACCAGCGCGTTGTTCGTGTTCGTAGTGATCGGCATGGCGATGCAGGCGCGCAAGCGCCCGGTGGTAAGCGGCAGCGAGGAGATGTTGGGGGCCGCGGGCGAGGTCATCGAGGATTTCGCGCAGGAGGGCTGGGCACGGATCCACAGCGAGACCTGGAAGGTCAGGTCTTCGGTCCCACTAAAACGCGGGCAGAAAGTCCGCGTCACGGCGATCAACGGTCTGGTGCTCCAAGTAGCGCCGGACGATACGGCTAAACGAGAGGAGTGAAGATGGGCGGATATTTCGGAATTGCGATTCTGGTCGGCATAGTACTGTTGTTGTTCTCGGCGTTGAAGGTGTTGCGCGAATACGAGCGCGGCGTGGTGTTCCAGCTTGGCCGGTTCTGGTCGGTGAAAGGTCCGGGCCTGATCATCATCATTCCCGGCATTCAGCAGATGGTGCGGGTGGATTTGCGCACTGTGACCATGGATGTGCCCAGTCAGGACGTGATCTCGCGTGACAACGTCTCGGTGAAAGTCAACGCGGTGGTGTACTTCCGCGTGGTGGACCCGCAAAAGGCGATCATCCAGGTCGAGAATTTCCTGATGGCCACCAGTCAACTGGCGCAGACGACGTTGCGCGCGGTGCTCGGCAAACACGCGCTCGAC
>CAYNFN010000276.1:0-2950 GCA_964396485.1 uncultured Alcaligenaceae bacterium | reverse complement strand
ACCGCGATCCAGTCTGTGGGCTTCGTCTTCCTGCTTGGCCTGCTGCAAGGCGTGTACACGGTGACCGGCTTCGATGCTTCCGCCCACACCGCCGAGGAAACGCGCAGTGCCTCCCGCGAGGCGCCGCGCGGCATGATCCACTCGGTATTCTGGTCCTTCCTGTTCGGCTACGTCATGATCTGCGCTTTCATCCTCGCGCTTCCCAGCGTAGAAGAAGGCGCCAAGCAGGGCTGGAATGCCTTCCCGTGGCTGATGAGCCAGTCCGGGATGCCCAAGATCTTCAAGGACATCCTGATCATCGGCATCGTGCTTGCCAATTACCTGTGTGCGCTTGCCGGGCTGACGTCCACGTCTCGCATGATGTATGCGTTCGCGCGCGACGGCGGGCTGCCCTTCTCCGGTGCGCTGCGACAGGTGAGCCGCAAGTACCGCACTCCGGTCAACGCCATCTGGTGGGGAGCCGTCCTGTCGATCGTTGCCACTCTTTACGGCAATGCGTTCGTGGTGCTCTCGACCGGCTGCGCGGTGTTCCTCTACCTCTCCTACATGATGCCGGTGGCGGCGGGGTTGCGAGCGGAGATGAAAGGAACCTGGACCACGAAAGGCCCCTTTCATCTGGGAGCCGCCTCGAAGATCGTTGCGGTGCTGGCCATCATCGGCTGCGCACTGCTGATATTCGTCGGCGTGCAGCCACCCAATGAGAAGGTCGGCTACCTCATCGTCGCGATGCTGATCGTCATGGCGATCATCTGGGTTGCGTTCGAAGTGCGGCGCTTCAAGGGCCCGCCGCTCGGCGACATGATTGCGAGGCGGCAGGCGGAGATCCAGGCTGCTGAAAAAGCAGTCGGTGAAACGGCCTGACGTTTCGTCGCACCGGCTTTTGGTGAAGAAGGGTGAGGCCCCGAAAAGGCCTCACCCTTTTGTCTTTTTGCTATACGTTTTGTGGTCTCCAAAGGCGCATTGCCTGTAAGCAGTGAATCTGCCCGCAGATGAGTGAACAGGTCCATGACGTTGCGGTTGTCGGCGGTGGCGTAGTCGGTTGCGCGGTTCTGCGCCAACTGGCATTGGGCGGGCTGAGTTGCGTGATGCTGGAAAAGGGCGCGGACATCCTGTCCGGCGCCAGCAAGGGTAACAGCGCGTTGCTGCATACCGGGTTTGATGCGCCGACCGGCAGCCTGGAACTGTCCTGCATGCAGGCTGGATACCGGGAATACCTCGCGATCCGCGAGCGGCTCAATCTACCGCTGGTGGAGACCGGCGCGGTGGTGGTTGCGTGGAACGATGACGAGCTGGCGAAGCTTCCGGCCATCGTGGCGCAAGCGCACGTAAACGGCGTCGCCGACGTTCGCAGCATTAAACTTGCCGAACTTTACGTGCGCGAGCCCCATCTTGCGCCGAACGCCCTCGGGGCGGTGCTGGTCCCGGGCGAGCATGTCATCGATGCCTGGTCGGCGCCGCTGGCCTATGTGCTGCAGGCGATGGCGCACGGAGCCGCGGTCCGGCGCGGTGCGCAAGTTACCGACGGGACGCGCGCCGGCGATCGCTGGGTGCTCGAAACTTCGAGCGGCAAGGTTGCTGCACGGGTGGTCGTGAATGCGGCCGGGCTTTACGGTGACCGCATCGAGTCGATTGCCCGCGAGGCGCCGTTCTCGATCCGTCCGCGAAAAGGGCAGTTCGCGGTGTTCGACAAGACTGCCTACGCGCTGGTCAGTTCGATCGTGCTGCCGGTCCCGTCGGAGCGCACCAAGGGCGTGCTGGTGTCGCGCACCGCGTTCGGGAATCTCATTGTCGGGCCCACGGCGGAGGACGTGGAAGAGCGGGAATCGGCAACTGTGGATCACGACGCGCTTGAACGGCTGGTGGAAAAGGCGCGTGCGCTGATCCCTGCGCTTGCGCAGCACGCCGTCACGGCCGTCTATGCGGGCCTGCGACCCGCGACGCAGTTCAAGGAATATCAGCTCGAGGCTTTGCCCGATCGCGGCTGGATAACGGTGGGCGGCATCCGCTCGACGGGCCTCACCGGCGCGCTCGGCATTGCCTTGCATGTCGCCGGCCTTTACGCCCGGCATTTCGGACGGCTCGATGGCAAGCGGGAGCCGATCTGGAGTCCGGTGCCCAACCTGCGCGAGGAGCGTACGCGCCGCTACCAGGAACCGGACGCCGGCGAGATCGTGTGCCACTGCGAACTGGTGACGCGTCTGGAAATCGAAGCGGCGCTATCCGGCCCCCTGCCTGCCGGGGACCTCGGGGGGCTGAAGCGGCGCACGCGCTGCATGATGGGCCGCTGCCAGGGCTTCTACTGCAGCGGGCGCGTGCTGGAACTTACTGCCGGAAGACTCGCCGAGCCCCGCCTCGAACGGGCCACAGCATGATCGCGCCGAACCGAGATGTGGCGAGCGAAGATATGGCGAACGAAGATGTGGCGGGCCATGACGTGGTGATTATCGGCGGCGGTCCCGCGGGTCTGGCCGCTGCCGCCGAACTCAAGCGCCTCGGCATCGGCGATGTCGTGGTCATCGAGCGCGAGCAGCACGCCGGCGGAGTGCCGCGCCATTGCGGCCACCTCGGTTTCGGTTGGAGCGAGTTCCGGCGCATGCTCACGGGCCCGGCGTACGCGCGCCGGCTGGTCGCTGCCTCGGAAGGCGTTGATCTGCGCACCGGGACCACTGCGCTGAATCTTGAACCGCAGCGGTTGGAACAGCCGGCGCGGGTGCGCGTGCTGACCCCCAGCGGGATCATGGTGTTGGAAGCTCAGCGCGTCCTGCTCACGCTTGGCACACGCGAGACTCCGCGCGCCGCACGGCTGGTGTCAGGGACCCGCCCGTGGGGCGTTTTCACAACCGGCGCGCTGCAGCAGCTAGTCTATCTTGCCGGCTTCAAGCCCTGCACGCACGCGGTGATCGTGGGGACCGAACTGGTTTCGTTCTCCAATCTGTTGACCATGCGTCAT
>CAYNFN010000275.1:0-2546 GCA_964396485.1 uncultured Alcaligenaceae bacterium | reverse complement strand
TTCTTCTCCCTACTCGGTGGCGCTGGGCAATGTCGCCGATGCCCCTTCGCTGAGCTACACCGAGAACCAGGCGGCGACGGCGATCAATGGGGCGCTCGTGGTAGAAGATGTGGACAGCGCCACTCTGAGCGGCGCGACCGTGTCGATCACCGGCAATCTCCATGCGGCGCAGGACATCCTTGGCTTCAGCGACACGGCGAACATCACCGGCAGTTACAACGCGGCGAGCGGGGTGCTGACGCTACGCGGCAGCGACACGCCGGCGGCCTACCAGGCGGCGCTGCGCTCGGTGACGTATTTCAACTCGAGCGAAGACCCTTCGGGGGACCCGCGCACGATCAGCTACCAGGCCGATGACGGCGCTGTGGCCAACCACGCCAGCAACATCGCGACGGCGAGGGTGTCGGTGACGCCAGTAAACGATGCGGCGGTCGCAATCAGCGATATCGTACTGACCGGCATCGCTCAAGGCTCCGGTATCTTGATTCCCGCTGCAGCGCTGGTCGCCAACGATACGGATGCGGAGAACGACCCGCTCAGCATCGGATCCGTGGCGGACCCTGCACCGGGCGATAGCGTCATGCTACCGTCGAGGGATGTTCTCTATACAGATAATTCGCCAGAGGACGGATCATTCGACTATAAAGCGTTCGATGGCACGAGCGAGAGCGCATTACTTGCCCACGTGACCGTGGATACGCAGCCTGCGAATATCGTAACCGGTACTTCGGCGGACGAGATCCTGATCGGTAGCGCGGTCGCTGACGCGCTGAATGCAGGCGGTGGAAACGACTTTTTGTCCGGTAATGCCGGCACCGACACGCTAACTGGAGGAGCTGACAGCGACACCTTCGACTACAACGCGCTCTCGGATGCCGGGACGACAGGCGACGTCATCACCGATTTCCAGGTTGGCGGCGACGGGGATGTCCTCGATCTGCACGATCTGCTCACCTCCTTCGCCATACCCGGTGGGAACGCGAACGCGTTCTCCAGTAACTATTTGCGGTTCAACCAACCGGGGGATGGCAGCACGCTGGTCCAGGTAGACTCCGATGGCGATACCGGCGGCAATGTGTGGGACACGCTGGCGACGCTGGACAGCGCCCTCCTGGCGCAAACCGATATCACCGACTTCATTCTCTGAAAAAGAGCGCATCCCAAGCGGCGGATCGCCACCCCCCCTCCATGCGGGAGGGAATGTTTCCAAATCGGCTGCTTCCAGGGATCCCGGCATCCTAATCGGACGTCGAGGTTGCTGAGAAGCCATCTCAAAAATCGGAAGAACAATAATTAGCCGCAGATAAACGCCGATTAACGCCGATGATTCTTGTCCCTTCCCCCTCAGGAGGAAGGTGAGGATGGGGGTGGGGTAAGTGCGAAATTCAATCCATCCCCACCCTGACCATCCCCTTGAAGGAGTGTTTGCAAGATCTGTAGTTCTTCAAGGGCCTTTTCAGCACGGCGATTGTAGCCGGAGTCCACCGCACGGGCACGAGTGGCGAGGTGGGGGCATCGGGCGCGACGGCGAAACGCGTTGCCGTCGGGCTCGGAAAGTCAAATGGCAAAGCGGGGCTTCTTGATGCCGATCCGGTAGGGCAGGCTGCGGAGTATGACACCCCAGGTCTCGCGCATCTGCGCGAGCCGGGTAACCTCGGGCTTGGGTGGAAGCTCGGCCGCGACGTCCTGGATGTCGACGAAATAGGTCTGCACCAGGCCCATCCCTTCGAACTCCTGGGGTAGCGGCCGGGTATGGTTGCGAATCTTTTCATCGCTCAGGCGGAACAGCGGCTCGGACAGCAGCATGTACTCCGGCAGCGGCACGGTATTCTTGAGCATGCGGTGGACCAGGATCACGTCCAGTCCGGCGAGCTTGCTGACGCGCTTTACGCGCTGGATCGCGACTTCGCCAAGGTGTGCCACGAATTTCACGCTGAGCTGCTGCGCCCCTCTACATCCCTCGCATGGGCAGGTATTCAGCGTCGTGATATTTTGCCGGACCGTATGGAAGGCACGATGCATGGAGACGATCTGGTCGGCCGCCATCTGTGCGGACGCGGCGTCCCGGATATCCGTCGGCCAGGCATAGAAGAACGCGGCATCGCCTTCGATCTCGAGCAGCGTCAGGTTGGGCGCCGCGTCGATTACGGCCTCCAGCAAACGCGCCACCACGTCCTGCGCATGAGCGAGGCTCGTTTTGTGGGCCTTCATGAAGGCTGTATAGCCTCCGATGTCGGCGATGACCAGTAGGGCGGGACGGATTGTCACGGTTTATGATCGCATTGTCGCCGGAATATGTCACCCGTCGCCCGTATAAGTGCAGGTTCGAGGTGCGAGGTCTGAGGTGCGAGGTTTGAGGTTCTTTCGCAGTACCCAGAACTTGGTTCTTGCGTCTTTGACTTTCCTCTTTCCTCTTTTCTCTTTCCTCTCGCCTTTTCTCGGCCCTCAGTCCTCACCTCACATGTTCCCGGAGGGGATCATCCTTGCCTTTCTTGACCAGCCTCGCGCTAAGAGAACATGATCTGCCGTAACGCCCGTTGCGGCAC
>CAYNFN010000274.1:0-8396 GCA_964396485.1 uncultured Alcaligenaceae bacterium | reverse complement strand
GCAAGAACATTGCCTCCACGAGGCTCTGCGCGACAAGCAGACGGTCGAACGGATCGCGATGGTGCTTCGGAAGCTCGGCAACGCGCGACGCGTGACGGACGGTCACCGACAATTCCTGAAAACCGCCTTCGCGTAACGCGGCGACGAACTCGTCCGTGTCGATGCGGATCCTGCCGAGGGACACTTTAATCGCGACCTCCCATACGCTCGCAGCGCTCGCATAAATCTGGTTGGCGGGGTCGCGGATGAGTTCAGCCGCGCGCGCAGGAAGACTTTTTCCGGCAAGCCACCAGATCAGCAGGTGTGTGTCGACCAGCAGCCTCACCGGGAACCGGTCTTGCCTTCGAAGGCGTCGAGCAGATCGCCGGGAAGCGGCGCATCGAAGTCCTTGCCCACGCGGATGCGGCCTTTCATGAGACCGGGCGTGCGGGGAGCCGCGGAAGCGCCCACCGGCACCAGCCGCGCGACCGGGCGACCGGCCTTGGCGATCACGATTTCCTCGCCGGCGTTGACGCGCTCGATCAAACGGGACAGTTGCGTCTTGGCCTGATGAATGTTGATGGTTTCCATTGCAATCTCCTAAGGACTTAGCTAAGTCTAGCTAAGTCGATGTGGTCCGTCAACCGCCGCATGCCGCAACAACCCCCTTGTCAGAGAGCGAAATGCCTTGGGGCCTGAGCCTGCTGCCCGCGTCCCGTGCCCGGGCGCACGGACACTCAGCGGCCGGCGTAGTTGGTGTCGATTATAGTGTCCTGTTCCGCTAATTCGTGGCTGAAAACCCGGCGAGAATCGGCGCCATGCGGTGTTACGAGTCCTCGCCGTGGGGCCCGCCACTGTCAAGGACTCGCGCCTTGCCTGACGCCGATTTTGCGGGTTTTCCGATCGATGATGGATTGCTTTCAAATAGATTGTGGAACTGGCTTCCAAGGTTCGCGATTTGTCCCACGAATCAGCGGAACAGGACACTAGTGCCGGTAGGCACCGCTCGTCACCGCGGCCACCCAGTCCTGATTGTCCAGGTACCAGGTCACTGTTTTGCGCAGCCCGGAATCGAAGCTCTCGGTCCGCTTCCATCCGAGCTCGCGTGTGATTTTCGAGGCGTCGATCGCGTAGCGCCGGTCGTGTCCGGGCCGGTCCTTGACGAATTCGATCAGAGATTCGTGTTTCCCGGAAGGGCGCGGCCGCAGCTCGTCGAGGATTGCGCACACCTGCTTCACCACCGTGATGTTGGTCTGCTCGCTCGATCCGCCGACGTTATACACCTCGCCCGGTTTCCCCTTTGCGAGTGCCAGCCTGACCGCGCTGCAATGGTCGTTGACGTAGAGCCAGTCGCGTACCTGCTTTCCGTCGCCATACACCGGCAGCCGCTTGCCGGCCAGCACGTTCAGGATCACGACCGGGATGAGTTTTTCCGGAAATTGGTAGGGCCCGTAGTTATTGGAGCAGTTGGTGGTGACGATCGGCAGTCCGTAGGTATGGAAATAGGCCCGCACCAGGTGATCGGAGGCGGCCTTGGACGCCGAGTAGGGGCTGTTGGGTGCGTACGGGCTGGATTCCGAAAATGCCGGATCGCCTGGTCCGAGGCTGCCGTACACCTCATCGGTCGAGACATGCAAGAAGCGAAAAGCCTCCCGCTCGCCAGCCGACAATTTTGCGAAGTACGCCCTCGCTGCTTCAAGCAAGCGGAACGTGCCCACGACATTGGTCTGGACGAAATCCTCCGGTCCGTGTATCGAACGGTCGACGTGACTTTCCGCCGCAAAATGGACGATCGCGGAAGGCCGATGCCTTTCGAGCAGACCAGTCACCAGACCGGGGTCGCAGATATCGCCGCGCACGAAGAGGTGTCGCGGGTCATTTCGGACCGATTGCAGGTTGCCGAGGTTGCCGGCGTAGGTGAGCTTGTCCAGGTTGACGATCGCCGCAGACTCGCTCCCGAGCCAGTCGAGGACAAAATTTGCGCCTATAAAACCGGCGCCGCCGGTAACAAGAATGTACTTTTCAGCCATGTTCTGAATAAAAGCACTCACCACGAACGAAGGACCTGAGGCGGAAACCAGCGCTCACCACGGAGGACACGGAGGACACGGAGGAAAAGCAAAAACAACGAAAAGCAATTTGGGGTTAAAAGGGGGGTGACTGTTCGTGACCCGCTCCCGCCAATTCCTACTTTGGTGGACCGTTCGCCAGTCAGAGCACTTAACTCATGTTTGCTTTTTTGCTCGTGTTCTTCCTCCGTGTCCTCCGTGTCCTCCGTGTCCTCCGTGGTGAGAGTTTCGTTTTCAAGTTGCTCGGTGGTGAGCGTTTTCATCAGGAGACCATGGCGACGCCGGCATGCGGGGTCGCGAGATCCGCCATCATCGCCCTTGCCCGAGCATGACGACGCGCAGCGTCTTCAGCAGGATCGCAAAATCCAGCAGCAGCGAATAGTTCTTGATGTAGTAAAGATCGTACTGAAGCTTCTCCAGCGCGTCGTCCGTCGAAGCCCCGTACGAATACATGACCTGCGCCCATCCGGTAATGCCGGGTCTGACAAGCTGCCGCAGTTCGTAGAAGGGGATCTCTTTTTCGAGCGCTCGATTGAAAACCGGGCGCTCCGGGCGCGGACCGATGAAGCTCATCTCTCCTTTGATGACGTTGATGAGTTGCGGCATCTCGTCCAATCTCAGGGCGCGAATGATCCAGCCGACTTTGGTTACCCGCGGATCATGTGTCGACGCCCATTGGGGCCCGTCTTTTTCCGCGTCGAGGTACATCGACCGGAATTTCAGAATCCGGAACTCCCTGCCGTTAAGCCCGGTCCGGGTCTGCCGGAACAGGGCGGGACCCCGGCTCTCCAGTCGTACCGCAATCGCGACGAGAAGCATGACGGGCAGGCAGATAATCAGGAACAAGCAGGAGACGACGATATCGAGCAGCCTTTTCAGACGTAACGCCAGGGCGTTGTGCAGCAGCTCGAATCCGTGCGCAAACAGCAACCAGCCTTTCTGTGTGTGCAGCACCGGAACCTTGAACCACAACTGCTCATAGAAGTCGGCCAGGTCGAATACCCGCAGCCCGGAGAAGCGCGCCTTCATCAACTGCTGAATCACGCTGTCGGCAAGGGGAAAGGTTGGCGCCACAATGACCCCGGACCAGCCCTGGGGAAGGATTCTCTCGATATCGTCGGTGGTACCCAAAATACTCGGCAGACTGCTGTTCAGCTCGTGGGGAGTATCGGAAAGAAAGGACAGTTCAGCTTCTCCCCGCGCGCGCTGGAAATCCCGGTGCAGTCGCGCGGCCTTGTCCCCGGCACCCAGGACCAGCCATCTGGTGCTGCCGGTCAGCTCCCGTTGATACTGCGCAGCAAAAATCCGCGATGTGGCGGCCCAGATCGCGAAGAAGAAGTACGCGACCGCCAACACCCCGCGCCCAACGGTGGAGTTGCCGGCACCCCAGAGAGCCATCGCATAAACGACTGCTGCGGTGACGATGCCCCCCAGAAGCACCGCCACCAGGGTGCGCGGAGCCGCCCGCATGCCAGATACCTGGGTATCCATCGAGTAGCAGTCCAGAACGTAGAGCGCAAGGATCAGAACTGCGATCGGCAGCAGGATGTCGAAGGGGAGGCCGAGCAGCGACCCAAGCCGCAGCCAGTTCGCCAGGTTGAAGGCGACGATCAACCCGATGAGATCCGCCAGCAGAAGCAGGAGCGCGATGCGCCTCGGCAGCAGATGGACGTCCATCATCGCCGGCTCTCGACTGTCAGGAGCGGGGGCGCCAGCCATTCGGTTGCGATGATCCGTCAATTTTGGTTCCCTTGAAAAAATGGGCCGACCACACGACCGGCGCGTGCCGGGCTCCCGTTCCGGCGCCGAAGCGCCTTCAGCACGCCGTCACGCTGCGGGAATCATATAGAAATGAACTTCCCCGGGCGAGCCTGCCGGACTAAACCGGCGGTTCCGCTTGCAGCCCACGCACAATCGGCCACAGGTCAGCTATACGGCTCAGCGATACTGAGGCAGCTTGCGCAGTATTTTTTTTGCGATGAAGAGGGGGCTGACGCCGAGCCCGTACTTCCTGCAGGACCTGTAGGCCTCGATGTTACCCTTCAGGACATTCATCACGCTGCTGTTGGTCTCTCCACCAACCCGCATCTTGACCAGTTCGCGCGGCAGATAGGTCGAACGCAGTTGCTGCACGTGCAGCGCCCGCAGCATGAAATCGAAATCGGCGGCAAAACGGTACCTTGCTTCGAATGGCCCCACGCGCCCAAGCACACGGCGGCGGATGAAGAATGCCGGATGCGGCGGCATCTAGCCCTGCTCGAACAGGCCCGGCCGGAACGGTTCGGACTTCCAGTTACGAACGATCCTGTTCAGATCGCCCTTGTCCACGTAGATGATGTCTCCGTAGCAGACGTCCACCGCGTCGTCTCGAAAGACTTCCGCCACCATTCCCAGGACGGTTTCGTCAACGTAAACGTCGTCGCTGTTCAGCGTCCCGACGACATCGCCCGTGGCGATTTCCAGGCCCTTGTTCATCGCGGCGTAGATGCCCTCGTCGGGTTCGGAGACGACCTTCGACAAGGTGCCGCGAAAGCGATGCAGCACCTCCAGGGTGCCGTCGGTCGAGGCGCCGTCTACAACGATGTGCTCGATGCGCGGGTGCGTTTGCGCCGCCACGGATTCGATGGTGTCCGCTATGGTTTCCCGTGAGTTGAAAGAAACGGTGATGACGCTGATGGTCGGGCTGGTTTGCATGAAAAGGGAATTTCCTAGGTCGTCGGCGCCGGCCCGGTCACGCATTCGCGCAACCACAGTTCGGTGGAAAGCAGCCGGTACAAGTGATTTCCGAGTCCCGGCCGTCCCGACTCGAATAGCCTTATCAGACCGGCGATGCGCCCCTGATCACAGTACTCCCGGATCGCCGAGCCCGGGCTGAGGAGCAGGGTGCGCGGTATTTCCGCATTGCGCTCCCTGAGCCAGTCCTCCGCCGGGGTCGGATAGCCTTGCTTGTCCGAGCGCTCGGCGATCGCCCGCTGGCCTGTGGCGGCAAGGTACTCGCGAACGACACGCTTGGTCACGCCCCGGCCGATCTTGATTTCCGATGGCTGGGAGAACGCCCATTCGACCAGACGGTAGTCCATGAACGGCAGCCTGGATTCGATCGCGTGGGCCATGCTTATTGCGTCCCCGTACTGCAGGAGGCCCGGCAGAATCCGGGAAGAGTGGTCGCTCCACAAGCGTTCGTTGAGCGGGTCGGGATAGCGGACAACGGGGACATTCTGCGTGTCGGCGTCGGTAAATGCGATGCGCAACGCATCGTGCAAGGTTGAGCCGGCACTGACGCGATTGCGGTTCCATTGAATCAACCCCGGAAAAGCCTCGCGCAGAACCCACAACGCAGTCCACTTCGGCGAGAAGGAAGCCATCGCGCCGCGAATCGCCGAGGAGAGCTCGCGCAGCGCCTCCCCGGTCGGCCTCTTCGCCGCACGCTTCAGGGCGCAGAGGATGGCCAGCGCCGCGTACTGGGCATATCCGCCGTACGCCTCGTCGGCCCCTTGCCCCTCCAGCAGCACCGGCGTTTCCCGCCGCCTGGCCTCCTGCATGATCGCCCACAGGGGGAAAACGGCGGGAGAGTATCCAGGCCCGTCCAGATGCCAGCCGATCCGGCGCAGCAGTTCCACCCATTGTCCCTTTTGCGCGGGGACCTCGATCGGCTGAATGCCGTAAGGTGCCGCCGCCTGGCGGGCCCAGGCCGCCTCGCCCTCGCCATGTTCTCCGTACACAGAGGTGAAGCAGACGGGATTGATCGCGGAGGTCCTGACCGATGCCGCCAGCACGGCAGTCGAGTCGATCCCGCCCGACAGGGTGATTCCGATCGGTACGTCGCTACGATGGCGCAACCGGACCGCATCCTCGAACAGCTCCGCGAACTGTTCCACTGACTCGCGCCCGTCATGCGCCGCCGCCGTTGCGTCAGGATAGTCCCAGTATCTCCAAATCCTCAGACCGTTGCGGCCGACCTGCACTTCTCCGCAATGCGCCGGCGGAAGAACCTTTACACCGCGATAAAAACTCGAATCGGAAGCGTACAAGTGGCCCCAGGTGAGAAATTGCGCGAGTGTGGTCGTATCGACCGCGCGCAACCGCGGGAACAGCTTGAGGATCGCTTTCGGCTCTGAGGCAAAAACAAACCCGCCATGCTCGGCGTAATAGAACGGCTTCACGCCGAACCGGTCGCGCGCGAAGAAAAGCTTTCGCTGCGCCGGCAGCCAGATCGCGAACGCCCACATTCCGTTCAAGCGCCGCAGACAGTCGCTCCCCCAGGCAAGGTAGGCGTGCAGCAGCACTTCGGTGTCGGAACGGCTGACGAACCGGTGGCCGAGCGCTTCGAGTTCCTTGCGCAGCTCCAGATAGTTGTAGATCTCCCCGTTGAAGACGATCACCGCGCCGCTCCCGGCCTCGATCATGGGTTGATGCCCGGCCGGGCTCAAATCGAGAATCGACAGCCGCTGGTGGCCGAGCAAAAGATCCGCATCCGAGAAAATGCCCCGGTCGTCGGGTCCGCGGTGGGCCAGCTCATCCAGCGCCGCGGAGAAGGCCTGCGCCGGCACAGAACCCTGCGGGCCGAGAAAACCGAGGATTCCGCACATGTCAGGCCAGATCCTTCCTGATGCCGAATGCGCGACGTATCAACGCCCTTGCCAGATAGAAGAAATGCCCGCCCGCGAACATCAACGCAAGACGCCTTGCCTGTAGCACACGAACCTGCCACCCGGGCAACTGCCTGCCGCGTACGGCCTGCTCGCGTTCTTCCCGGCAGCGAGCTGAAATTACGGTCGATTTCGCCTGCCGGTGGATGCGGAAACCGCCGAGTACGCTGTCAACGTGATCCGCACTCCGCTGTTCCAGAACCCGCAGGAACCACTCGTAATCGAATGCGCAGACCATTTCTTCCTCGAGCCAGCCGATCTGTTCGTGCACGCTGCGGCGCCAGAAAGCCGCCTGGTTGGTGAGCACCATCCCTTCCGCAAGCAACGCCTTGAATGTCGGCCGGACGAAACGCAGATCGGTGAGGACATGGTCGTCCTCATCGATCAGATTGATGTTGCCGATGATCAGATCGGCATGCGGCCGCCTGAGGCTGCGCATCGCGACGGCCGCGAAGGCGCCCGGGTAGAAGATGTCGTCGGAGTTTTGCCACGCAAGCCAGTCGCCGGTAGCGCGCTTCAAGCCCTTGTTGATCGCGCCGGCCTGCCCATGGTCCGGCTCGGAGACCCAGAACGTGATCCAGCGTTCGTACTTCCTGATGATCTCGACGGAGCCGTCGGTGCTGCCGCCGTCGATGACGATGTACTCGAGATTCGGATAGCCCTGCAACAGGACCGAGCGGATCGTTCTTTCAAGGTAAGGCGCCTGATTATAGGAGGGCGTCACCGCGGTAAGCCGCGGCCAGCCGTCCGCCGGCTTGCGAATCGCGGGGGCCGCGCCGGATTGCCACGGCCATCCGGCCCGAGTTGCGGGTGGCGGCGGCAGTTCGGGCATCGCCTGCGTTCGATCAGTCGTGTTCAACCGGGTTGACTCGCACCGAGGATGGTCCGGTAAAGCTCGGCATGCCGATACGCCACCTTGGACATTTCAAACTCCGCCACGGCCTTCTCTCTCGCACGTGCGCCAAGCGCACGCCGGCGCGCTTCGTCGGCCATGACCCAGTTCAGCCCCTCGGCGAGATCCGCCGCGTCCAAGGGCCGCGCCAGAAAACCGTTGCGCCGGTGCTCGATCATGTCCGGCATCCCGCCGATGTCGAACGCCACGCACGGGGTCCCGCAGGCCAGCGCCTCCATCACGGTATTGGAAAGGTTCTCCTGTATGGACGGGGCCACGAATACGTCGGCTGCGGCATAGAGCGCGGCAAGACTCGCGTCGTCATTCAGACGCCCGACGTATGTGCATGCCATCCCAAGATCCGGCGGTCTCTCCGGTGCGGATGCGCCGAAAACCACGGCCGTGCACTGCGACCCGCCAGCGCGTTCCGCCAGCAACCGCAGCGCCGTTTGCAGATGGCTGAATCCCTTGCGCGGCTCGTCCGCACCGTGCGCCGCGCCGAACACAATCAGTTTCCTGTCTCCCGGGAGTCCAAGCAGATGCCGCGCGGCGTCTCTTTCAATCGGGCGAAAGCATTTTGTGTCGATGGCATTGGGTATGACAGAGACGGGAAATCCGGCGAGAAGCGGGCTGCTTCGCGCCCGTTCTCCCAGCCACCGGCTCGGCGTCACGATGGTGAGCGGCAAATCGCGGTAAGCGCGCGCCTTGCGACGGAAACCCAGCGACGAAAGATCAAAACTCGTATTCGAGCCGAGAATCGGACAGGATCCGCACCCCGACAAATAGCGGCCGCAACCGTCATCGTAG
>CAYNFN010000273.1:0-2410 GCA_964396485.1 uncultured Alcaligenaceae bacterium | reverse complement strand
ATGTTCAGCGCCCGCCGCTACGGCGCCGACGAAGCGCGCGCGATGGGCCTGGTCAACCGCGTGCTGCCCGACGCCGAACTCGACGATTACGTACGCAAGATTGCCCTCGAACTCGCGGCGAATGCGCCGCTGACGATCGCCACGTCCAAGTCAGTCATCAATGCCCTGATCGCGTCAAAAGGCGATTACGCGGAAGCTAAAAAGATGGTGGCGCGCTGCATGAAGAGCGAGGACTACGTCGAAGGCCGGCGGGCATTCATGGAGAAGCGCTCGCCGGAGTTCAAGGGAAAATAAGGTACATCGTGATACAGGCACGATGCAGGGAAGGCCTCGGCAGCTTCAATATACAAATATGCAGGCCTGAACATCCCGCTGCAGGTACGGAGGCGAGAATGACCAAGAGAAGGATTGAGATAGGAGTCGGGAGTTTAAGCGAAGCGCTGGACCGGTTCGAGCGGACATGGGACCTCGCGCGAAAGGGCAAGGCGCGAGGCACTGAGGTAAGGCTCAACTTTGAGAGTCTGCCGCTGCTGCTTAGCAACCTGACGCCCGCGAGATGGGTACTACTCGAGCAACTGAAGCGCGAAGGGCCGCTGTCGATCAACGAGCTTGCCAGGCAACTGGGCCGTAACTACAAAAACGTGCACACGGATGTTTCGCGGCTGATCGGATTCGGCCTTGTAGACCGCCGCGACGATCAGGGGGTGGCGGTTTCGTGGGACGTCGTGACGGCCGAGATGCGCCTTGCGGCGTGAGGGCTTAAAGGTAAAAGGAAAGGTAAAGGTAAAAGTAAAAGGGGGACGCTACCCTTTTATCTACCTGGTCGGCGAGGGGTTGCAGTGGCGACCCAATAGTGGGGTGCGGTGCACCGGCGCGGCATCGCTGAGCCAGGATGCCAACTACTCCACGTGTGACTTCGACTCGTCTACAGACAACGCGCGGTCAGCTGTCTTACACGTCGGGAAGAAGTCTGCCAAGTATGGCCCGTATCGGAAGTCCGTGAAATCGCATACCTCGGGAAACGAGCCGTAGCACTGATCAGAGTCCGTATGGCAGTACTTCGTCCCGTACCGAATGGCCAAAGGCGTAAAAGTCACCACGACGTCACTGTTTTCAGGCCTCGTAACCAAGTCGCCTTTCGGGGTTCTGACTAGGACGATCGAATAGGGGTAGTGCTTGATTGGTTTGTCGTAGCACCCGCAATAGTGCCGCTCCACCTGGAGCTCGCCAGCTTGAAGCTGCTGCAGCTCGGCATCAGAGAACCGGACCTTGAGCCACCGTTCAATCGGACCCATCTCAATGACGCTCCCTGCTTCCGCGTTTTCTCCTGGCATCAGAACGCCGTCCGCGTCGCAACTCGTTGCCCAGATCTGCAACGCTATTAAGGTGACGCCAGAAAGCAACCCGATTCCGCTTATCTCCTTCTGGTCCAGGCGTGGTCTTGAATCCGCAACACCTTGAGTGCTCCTCATGCAGTCCTCCCTGCAAGCTAGCGTATGCGCGTCTCGCCGGCACGATGCCAAGCGCGGCACGTGCGCGCTAGTTCAAAAAGTGAACTTGTATCGTCGAGAGCCTAGGATTTAGACTTGCAGCCATGAGTTCTGGATTCGGCCAGATCTGCCCTGTAGCCGTGGCCAGCGAGGTGTTCGCGGAACGCTGGACGCCGATCATCCTGCGCGAGATGTTCGCCGGGTCTGAGCATTTCAACGACATCCATCGAGGCGTTCCCCTCATTTCGCGCGCGCTCCTCGCCCACAGACTGCGCAGCCTGCAAGCTCACGGCGTAATCGTCCGGGAATCCGTCCCGGGAGGCCGTAGACACTGCTACCACCTCACCGAAGCGGGACGCGAATTCCATTCGGTGATCGAAGGCTTGGGCTCGTGGGGGCAGCGCTGGACCGTGCGGGTCGAGCGCGACAACCTAGATCCGGGTTTTCTGATGTGGAACGTGCGCCGGCGCATTGCACTCGAGCGCCTGCCGCCGCGCCGCATTGTGGTGCGCTTCAAGTACGGCGGCGTGCCGGTCCGCTACCGCGGGCCGCGAGTGTTCTGGCTCCTGCTCGAGCGTACGCAAGCCGATCTATGCATCCAGGATCCTGGGTTTGAGGTCGACCTGTACGTGGACGCCGACCTGAGCGCGGTGGCCAAGGTCTGGCTGGGCGACATTACCTTCGAGAGCGCTCTGCGCTCAGGAAAAATTCACCTCATCGGATCGCGCGAGCTTGCGCGAGCGTTCCCGTCGTGGCTGATGCTCAGCCACTTCGCCGCGGTGCCGCGGCCGGAAGGGCAAGCGCTTCCCGAGTGATAAGGATAAAGGGAAGAAAGGATAAAAGGCGCGAGTTCAAGTTCGAAGTGCAACTCTGATTAACGGGTTGGTTGGGCGAGATGCGATAGCATCCAAGCCCCCTCA
>CAYNFN010000272.1:0-5078 GCA_964396485.1 uncultured Alcaligenaceae bacterium | reverse complement strand
TGCAGGTTCCATGGGTTGAGGATGCCCATTCCGGAACCGATCAACGAGGCCAGCGGCATTACTGCGACGCAGCCGATTTCCTCCAGGCGCTTGGCGAGGATCGGATCATCGGAGGTGTACACCATCACCTTGAAGCCTTCCTTCACCAGGGTTTCGGCGGCGGCGAGGGTCTCGACCATGTTGGGATACAGCGTGTGCGGGTCGCCCAGCACCTCGAGTTTCACCAGCTCGTGGCCATCGAGCAGTTCGCGCGCCAGGCGCAGCGTACGCACCGCGTCCTGCGCGCTGTAGCAGCCGGCGGTGTTCGGCAGGATGGTGTAGTGCGACGGCGGCAGCGCGTCGAGCAGATTGGGTTCGTTCGGATTCTGGCCGATGTTGGTGCGGCGGATCGCCACGGTGACGATTTGCGCACCGCTGGCCTCGACCGCCGCGCGAGTCTGCGCGAAGTCCTGATACTTGCCGGTGCCGACCAGCAGACGGGAACGGTAGGGTTTGCCGGCGATGATGAGTTGATCCATTAAAATTCAGTGATTGAGTGATTGGGTAATTGAGTGATTGGGTGATGGGGGAGTGAGGATCGAGGATTGAGGATTGGGTTTAACCCATCGCTCATTACTCATCACCGATAACCCATTCCCCAATCCCGATTCCCCACTCAACATTCAAAATTCAACACTCAACACTGCTTTATCTATCCCCCCCCAACCGCCACCACGATTTCGAGCGTATCGCCGTCGGCAAGCGCCACCTGGTCGAGCTGGCTGCGCGGGACGATTTCGCCGTTGCGTTCCAGCGCGATGCGCTTGCCGGTCAGTTCCAGTCTTGCGACCAGTTCGCGCACCGTCAGCGGCTCCGCAAACTGCCGGTTTTCCCCATTGACTGTCAGATGAATCACGTTGAAGCGGGTATTGGCGTAACGTGGAATTTTATCATCCCAAGTACGCTGAATGTGGCGCTTCACGTCTTGGGAAATCTATAGAGACCCGCCGCGCAGCAAGCGACCGGGCCTAGAACTGAGCACTCGCCTTTACTCAGTCCTCAGCCCTCGACCCTCAGTCCTCGGCCCTCAGTCCTCAGTCCTCAGTCCTCGGCCCTCAGTCCTCAGTCCTCGGCCCTCAGTCCTCAGTCCTCGGCCCTCAGCCCTCGACCCTCAGTCCTCAGTCCTCGGCCCTCGACCCTCAGTCCTCGACCCTCAGTCCTCGGCCCTCAGCCCTCAGCCCTCAGTCCTCGGCCCTCAGCCCTGCTCTTCTCGCACTGAGCACTCGCTTCTACTCAGTCCTCAGTCCTCAGTCCTCAGCCCTCAGCCCTCGACCCTCAGTCCTCAGCCCTCGACCCTCAGTCCTCGACCCTCAGTCCACGGCCCTCAGCCCTCAGCCCTCAGCCCTCAGTCCTCGGCCCTCAGTCCTCAGTCCTTTCCTAATGCTCGCGCATCGAGCGCTGCAGGAAGCCGGTGATCGGATCGAGGAGGTACTCGAAGGCCGTGCGCGCTTCGGTTTTGACGAAGACCTCGGCCGGCATGCCCGCCTGCAACGAGAGATTGCCAGCCTGCTGAAGTACCTGTGGCGTCACCCGCACCCGCGCAGTGTAGTAGAAGGTGTTGGTAGCCTTGTCCTCCAGCCGGTCGGCGGAGACGTAGACTACCGTGCCCGGAACCGTCGGGGTGAGTCGGCGGCGGAACGAAGTCAGCCGGACGTCCGCTTCTGCGCCCGCGTGAACAAAGCCGATGTCCTCGGTGCGCACGCGTGCCTCTACGATCAGGTCCGGGTTTTCCGGCACGATGTCGAGTATCGGCTCGCGCGGACCAATCACCCCACCGATGGAGGTTATCTTCAGATCCACCACCTCACCGGCGATCGGCGCGTTAATGCGCTGACGTTGCTCCGCGTCCTGCGCCGGGCGCACTCGCTCCTGCAGGTCGAAGATTTTTGCAGTCGTCTGGCTGAGTTCCCCCGAGGCTTCCTGCATGAGGGTGCTGCGTAGCGTTTCCGCGCGCAGCAGCAGTTCGGAAACCTTCTGGCGTGCGCGCGAAAGTTCCGATTCGTTTTCTCCGCGTCGTGATATCAGCTCGGCACGGCTGCGCTGCAGTGCCAAGATCCGGACCTTGGAGACGAATCCCTCGTCGACCAGTGCCGCGTTGGCTGAAAGCTCTTCTTGCAACAGTCGTATCGCTTCGCTGTCAGCATAAAGCTGCTGTTTGCGCGCATTGATCTCGCCCTCAGTCTCGCGAGCCTGCGCGCGGATCAGCGCGACCTGGTTCCCGTATGCCTCGCGACGCGCATTAAACAATTCGGTCTCGCGCTGCAACAGCTCCGCCACGCGCGGATCGTCTTGGCGAGAAACCAGCTCCTCCGGAAATTTGACTTTAAGCGCCCACGCCTGTTCCGCAGCGAGCCGCGCTGCTTTCGCCAGATCAGCGTCGAGCTGCGTCTTTGCCAGCTCGTTGCCGGCGTCGACGCGGATGTCCTTGAGCACGATTAGCGTCTGCCCGGCTTTAACCTTGTCGCCGTCGCGCACCAAAATCTCGCTGACGAGCCCGCCCTCCTGGTGTTGCACCGTCTTGCGGTTCATGTCCACTTTTACCACGCCCGGCGCTATGGCTGCACCGTTCACCGGCGCCAGGGCGACCCATGCCGAAACGCCGAGCATCAACAGCACGATGCTGGCCAACCCCGCGCGAATCAGCCGCCGAGGGTTGTCGGCCTGCTCGACGTCCAGCGACGGCAGTACCAAATCGAGGAGAGAGTTGGCCATGTATGAATCTAACCGCGCTTGATCGCGGCCTGCCCGGACGCCGCGTGGGCACCGGACTCGGCCGGGCGCGGACGCGCCGGACCGAGAACCTCCGCAACCGCGCCGTGCCTTTCGATTACGCCGTCGCGCAGGAGGATTACCTTGTCCATTGCCGCGAGAAGTGGCGTCCGGTGTGTGACCACGACGACCGTCACGCCGGCGGGTTTGAGGTTGCGCATCGCTTCGATCAGCGCGGTTTCGCCTTCGCTGTCCAGGTTGGAGTTTGGCTCGTCCAGCACGACGAGCCGTGGCATGCCATACAGCGCGCGTGCCAGCGCGACGCGCTGGCGCTGTCCAGCGGAAAGAAACGCGCCGCCATCGCCGATCGGCGTGTCGTAGCCCTTCGGCAGCCGCAAGATCATTTCATGCGCATTGGCGCGTTTGGCCGCTTTGATCACCCCGGAGGAATCCACTACGCCTAGGCGCGCGATGTTTTCGCTCACCGTGCCGGCAAACAGTTCGACGTTTTGCGGCAAGTAGCCGACGTATGGCCCGAGGCTCGCGCGCGGCCACGCGCTGATATCCGCACCATCCAGTCGGACCACGCCCGTTAGCGGGCGCCAGATGCCGACAATCAGTTTCGTCAACGTCGACTTGCCTGCCGCGCTCGGACCGACGATCGCCAGCGCTTCGCCGGGCCGCAGCTCGAACGACACCCGTTTGATGACCGGCCGTTCCTGGCCGACAAACCCGAACACCACCTGCTCCACGCTCAGGGCGCCAGCCGGCGGCGGCAGTTTGGTTACCGGCGCGGTGTCCCTTGCGGCGCTGAGATCCTGGTCCAGTCGCCCATAGGCGCTGCGAGCATCGACGAGGCTCTTCCACCCGGCGATCGCCGACTCCACCGGCGCGAGCGCCCTGCCGAGCAGGATCGTGGCAGCGATCATTACGCCAATGGTGGCCGACTGGTGGATGACCAACCAGGCACCGGCCGCCAGCATTCCCACCTGCAGGAACTGGCGCATGAAGCGGGATGCGCTCGATGCCAGCGACGAGGCGCGATTGGCATCGAGCTGATGGTTTAGCACGTTATGGCTGAGCCCGCGCCAGCCGCGGGCGAGATTCTCGACCATGCCCAATGCGCCGGCCACCTCGGCATGGCTGACGGTCTGATCGGCGAACCGGCCAGCCTTGCGCGACTCCAGCTGCATCTGCTCCAGCGGCTTGCGCGACAGCCTTTCGTTCAGCCAGGCGATGCTGAACAGCAGCAGGGCACCCGCCAGCGCGATCCCGCCGAGCAGCGGGTGGAACAGCCAGATGATCAGCACGAAGATCGGCACCCAGGGGGCATCAAAAAGCGCCACGATTCCCGGTCCGGTCAGAAAGGCGCGTATCGCACCCACATCGCGCAGCCCGTGCATGGAGTTGCGGCCACCCGGCATGGCGCCGCGTCGCACCATTTCGACGAGCACGCGCGGACCCACCAGTTTCTCCAGAGCCACACCCGCGCCCGAAAGCAGCCGCGAGCGGATCACATCCAGGTAGGCCATGAACAGCAACGCGCCGGCAGCCAGTACCGCGAGCATCAACAGAGTTTCCTGGCTGCGGCTGCTGACCACCCGGTCGAAAACCTGAAGCATGAAAAGCGCAGGCACCAGCATCAGCAGGTTGATCACCAGGCTGAAGAAGGCGGCGTAGATGAAGTAGGACCGGAACCGGACAAAAAATTCGCGCACTGGCGCGTTACCTCCCAATTGTTACTGCCAAACCTGCGGTGCCCCTCCCCCCAGGCGGCCAGGGTGCCCGTGGTCCGATTTTGACCGGATGGCTTTTTGTAATATTGCCGTTAAGTTATTGTCGTACCGCACAAACATTCTGGGCGTCCGTTGATCACAATACAAGCCCCCTGGCCTGCAGGGGAGGGATCTCAATCGCTTAATCGCCGAATCGCTCAATCGCTTCCCCTCCCCGCTTGCGGGGGTGGGCTAGGGTGGGGGAGCCATTCGCAATCAGGTCGGAGCTTTCTTTAAACATATAGTTGCTGCAGTGAGTTCATGTGTTATCTGCAGAATCGGGTCAACTCAACACACGTTGTTTGAAATTGCGATACCGACACCCTCTACGCCTATCCACGATATGAAATTTGCATGTTCAAATTCATTAACTGTTGACTTTATCTTGGCAAGGATTAAGCTTTTCGAACGTTCTCGGCACTTCAAAGATTCAGTTGGTCGCATTTTTTTGTGGAGGCGGGGGCTTTCCGATTGATGCGGCTGGAGGCGGGAACGTGAAAGGTTGGGGCGGTGCTGTTGCAGTCGGGTTGCGCGCCTCGATCACGATCTTCTTAA
>CAYNFN010000271.1:0-1794 GCA_964396485.1 uncultured Alcaligenaceae bacterium | reverse complement strand
GGACCGAATCTGTCGTCGAATTTTCACGTGATCGGCGAAATCTTCGACAGGGTCTACTCGGAAGGCGGGTCCCGGTATCAGGAGAACGTGCAGACCACCACCGTACCGGCGGGCGGATCGGCGATCGTGGAATTCAAGCTGGAGGTGCCCGGCACCTACATCCTGGTCGATCACGCGTTGTTGCGCGCCTTCAACAAAGGGGCGCTCGGCATGCTCAAGGTCGATGGCCCGGCCAACACGGCGATCTACTCCGGCAAGGAGGTGGATTCCGTGTACCTCGCCGACAAGGCGCAACCCGCCGGCGCGGTCGCGCAGGCCACTGCCGCGGCGGCGCGCGGCGTGCTGACGCGCGAGCAACAGGTGAAGGCCGGGGAAACACTTTTCGCCGGCACCTGCTCGGTGTGCCATCAGGCCAACGGCGAAGGATTGCCCGGCGTGTTTCCGCCGCTGGCGAAGTCCGACTGGTTCCGCGCCGACATCCGCAAGGCGATTCCGGTGGTGCTGAACGGCATCAGTGGCGCGGTAAAAGTCAACGGCCGGGACTACAACTCGGTGATGCCGCCAATGAGTCAGCTCAACGACGACGAGATCGCCAATATTCTCACCTACGTCGCCAACACTTGGGGCAATACCGGGGGGCGGGTCGATCGCGCGGACGTGGCCAGGGTACGTGCCGGGACACCGCGTCCGAAAGGCGCCGCCGAGTAAGAACGCATGCTCGCGAGAATACTCATCCTGCTGCTGCTCGGCACCGGTTTCTCCGGCGCCCTGGCGCAGCCGGCTGCCTACCGGCGCATCGCCGGTGCCGAGATGCGCAGCGTGCTACCTCCGGACGGAGCGTCTGCAAGAGCCACCGTTGCGTCGTTCGAATTGCGCGCGCGGCCAGTCACCAATGGCGAATTTCTCGCCTTTGTGTTGCGGCATCCCGAATGGCAGCGTGAGCGCGCACCGGCCATTTTTGCCGACGGCCAATACCTTAGCCACTGGGCCGCCGTGGACATCCCCGGCAAAGCGGGGCGCAATAGCCCGGTCACCCATGTGAGCTGGTTCGCGGCCCAGGCTTTTTGCGAAAGCGAAACCGCGAGGCTGCCCACCTGGCACGAATGGGAGCTGGCCGCGGCGGCCGATGAAACGCGCAAGGACGCGCGAGACGACCCGGCATGGCGCGAACGGATCCTCGCCTGGTACTCGCGCCCGTCCGCGACCCCGCTACCCGCGGTCGGGAAATCGCATTCCAACGTCCACGGCGTTGATGACCTCCACGGCGTGATCTGGGAGTGGGTGGACGACCACGCCAGCATGATGGTCTCCAGCGACAACCGCGAGCAAGGCGACCCCGACCTGCGCAAGTTCTGTGGCGCCGGCGCACTCAGCGTCGCGGACCGGGAGAATTACGCGGTCCTGATGCGGATAGCCCTGCTGTCGTCGTTACAGGCAAACAACACCACTGGCAACCTCGGATTCCGGTGTGCAAGAACTCCCGTCGGAGAAAGCCGATGAAGTATTTTCCGAGACTGATTTATCCGGTTTTGGGTTTGCTGATGATTGCCGCCGGGACTCGGGCGGCAGCCGATCCCCTACCCCCGGATTCCGTGTACCACCTTAAAGCCCAGCTCAGCGACCAGAACGGCGGCCGCCAAACACTTGCCGCCCTGCAAGGCCACGTCGCCTTCATCACCATGTTCTATTCGAACTGCGACAAGGTCTGCCCGCTGATTGTAGAAACGCTCAAGATGACCGAGGACGCGCTCGGCGAAGCCCAACGCGGCCAACTGCGGGCCGCGCTGATTTCTC
>CAYNFN010000270.1:0-9242 GCA_964396485.1 uncultured Alcaligenaceae bacterium | reverse complement strand
GCCGCGCATGATCATCAGCGGTGCCGTAATGCCGGCCTCGCGCACGGCTGCCTCGGTCATGTTGGCGGTAGCGATCATCTTCGGCAGGATGCTGGCATTGATGACGGCAGTGCGCGTGCGAATCGTCAATCCATAAAGCTTCGTGATCTCGTGTCCGCCGGTAACCGCCAATTCCATCTGGGACGCGACCCGCATCACCATTTCTTCGGCGCTCTGGTCGTCGACGCTGAAAGCGCTGCTCGCCACTACGACCTGCGCCCCTTCATCGCGCAACGCAGACAGAGTTTCCCTCACCAGCTCCTCGGTTAGCTTCTCGGTCGTAATGAAGCGGTGTACGGGCCGAAGGAAACGGCCCGGCGCGAGCTCGATCTCCTTGATGCTGCTCTGGCCGCGTGCCAGTAGCGCCTCGATGCGGCTCGACATTCCGACGATGCCGACCGGCGCAACGTCGCCTTCCAGCAGCGCATTGGTGGCCTGCGTCGTGCTATGCGCGAGAAAGATGACGTCAACGGGATCGACCCCGGAACGCTCGAGCACATTGCGAAATACTTCGATCACGCCCTTTGCTACTCCGCGCGGGTCGCCGTGCGTGGTCATCACGGAAAAACGCCCGACCAGCTCGAAGTTGGCGTTATCGATCAGAACCGCCTTTGTGAAGGTACCGCCGACGTCGATACCAATGCGATAGGTCTTGCGTTCGCTCATGTTCCGCGCGGCTCAGCCCAGCATGTAATAGCCGATCGCCGACATGACGGCGACCATCAGGCAGCCGAACGGCAGCGCGGTCTTGAGGAACTGTCCATGCGATACCTTGGTATAGCCGATGGTCCACAGGGTCCAGGAATTGGTGGGATCGACGCTTCCCTGCATGACCGTCGGCCCGAGCCAGAGCGCATACAGATAGGGCACCGGAATCTCGTTGTTGGAAAGCAGGATCGCGAGCAACGCCGCTCCGGTGCCGACCACGACCAGAGGACCGCGGTAGATGCTGCAAATGCCGCCCAGCACCGCGAAGAACACCAACGCCTGCGCCGTGTTGTGCGGGAGGATCGGATCGAAGATCGGCTTCAACGCACCGGCAACCTGCGGCATCTGTCCGGCGACGATGATCATCCCGCAGATTGTCCACAGCGCGGCAATCGTAGCGATATCCGGGAACGCATCGTAGAAGGTCTTGTTGAAGAGATTGAGCGACCCCTGAAAGCCGCGCTGTTTCCACGTGAGCGCCAGGGCGAGCACGATGGACAGAAGAAAGGTCGGAATGATCTGCCACTTGAACACCATGATCATGAACACCGGGAAGACCGGCACCAGGTAGGTGTAGTACGGCGTGCGCTTGCGCGGCGCCGGCGCGGCGGTATCGATCGACGCGGCATGGCGCACGCCCAGTCTGCGCAGGTTGATCCAGATCATCAGCCAGGCGATCGCGATGTACACGAACATGCCGATGATCCAGACATTGAGGAAGGGTGCTTCGTACTTGATTCCCGGAAACAAGGTCTGGAACTGCCCGAACAGCACGATGTTGACGTAGCAGCCCGCGCCGATGCCCATCGTGAAGGCGGGCGCGGCAACGCGGGCCGGAATGCCCTGGCTCATCATGATGGGAAGCGCGATGACGCCGATCGCGATCGCGGCGCCCACGCCGTACATCGAGGTAAACAGCAGCGCGGTGACGAGAGTGATGGTCATCGCGGTGACGATGGGCCGATCGCCGGTGAGTTCCACTGCCGAGCGGATCACGCTTTCGGCGATTCCGGTCTGGATCAAGACCTGCGCAAACCAAGCACCGAAAACGATGATGATCACCGCGGACGCGTACTGGACTCCGCCGCCCTGCACAACCTTGGCCTGGATATCATTGATGCCAATGCCCGCGAGCGCCGCCCACACGATCGCCAGCAGCAACAGCATGATGATGGGGCTCTGGCCGCGGACGATCGCGGCGACCACGACAAGAAACGCGAGCAGCAGCAGCGCGCCGGTTAAATATTCCATGTATTTCCCCCCGTGGATTTACCGACGCTTCGCGCCTCGTCGTTATCTGTAAGATCAGGATTGGGGATCGGGGATCGGGGATCGGGGATCGGGGATTAGGGATTGGGGATTAGGGATTAGGGATTGAGGATCGGGGATCGGGGATTGAGGATTGCGGATCCTCGTACAGTAATACCGTGCCTCGGTCTTTAATTAGTGCTGATTTCCAGCTTTTTGAATCCCTGCATTCCTGTAGCTGTTGCCACCTATATGCCCAATCCCCAATCCTCAATCCTCGATCCTAGTTCTTCACCTTATCCGTTCCCCGATACAGGATCTTGTTCGCTTCCTCGGTGTTGCGTTTGTGCGTCGCCACTTCCTCGTCGCCGAGATCCACGCGGGGCTCGGGCTCGTAATCGAAATGATGAAACCGATCCACGCCGCGCACCAGCATTGCGTAGTCCTTCGGTCCCGCGGTCTGACGCACGTAGGTCGGCACATAGCGGATCGCAATACCGATTCGCCGGTAGTCGACGCGATTGGGTTCCGAGCCGTGCACCATGCGAACGTGATGAAGCGACACCTCACCGGGGTTGAGTAACAGGTCCACAGCCTGTTTCTCATCCACTTCGACGGCAACCTCCTGGCCACGGGTCAGCAGGTTGTCCTGGGCGAAAGTGTCCTGGTGCGGAAGCTGGTCCTTGAGATGGCTGCCGGGCATGACCCGCATGGCTCCGTTGGGGAGGTCGCTAACCGAAAGCGCCACCCAGGCAGTTACGATGTCCGGATGCGAAAGCCCCCAGTAAGTGGAATCCTGGTGCCAGGAAACGTACGCCGGATCATGCGATTCCTTGATGAAGAAGCTGCTGCCCCAGACCAGCAGATCGGGCCCGAGCAAGTCCTCGACCGCGTCGAGTATGCGTGGATTGCGGATCAGTTCGTTGGCCCATCTGAATACAAGGTGCGGCTTGTTGCGGTAAGGGGTCTTCATAACCAGCCCGTGCACGGCCTCGAACGCCTCGATCTTTCGACGGTATCCGACCGCTTCCGCTTCGGTAATTACGCGCAGCGGAAAGTGGTAGCCATTGCGCTTGAATGCCTCTACCTGCGCCTCCGTAAGGGCCTTGCGGATTTTCGCTGTGGAGGCCGGCTGCGCACTGCTCATGAAAACCTCTCCTGTCGAGAAAAAAGTCGCAGGGACCTCGAAGGCCCCTGCGACCCCATTACTGCCCCCGAAAATCAGGGAAGTTGATAGCCCTTCTTGCCGACCCGGATTTTATAAAGGCTCTTGCCCGAGGTCAGGTACAACAGGTTGGAATCCGCACCGCGACCGAAACCGATGTTGGTCGGCATTTCGGTGCCGGTGGAGATATATGCCAACTCCTTGCCTTGCGGACTGATTACCTGCACGCCCGGTCGATGTTCGCAACGCGACGCCAGCCAGATGTTGCCGTCCACGTCGGCGAGAATGCCATCCGGGCCGCTGCACGGCTTGTCCAGCTTGCCGTAGTCGATCACCACGCGCCGATTGCTGAGGTTTCCGTCCGCATCCACGTCGAACGCCTGGAGCAGGTGCGAGTTCTGCACCGTGGACTCGCCTTTCTTCAGGTTCTGGAACTCAAGCCAGCCGTTGTCATTGCTGACGATGTACATGGTCTTCTGATCCGGCGAGATCAAAATTCCGTTGCACTTGCCGCAGTTGCTGGCCACGCGGGTCACCGTGCCGTCCGCATCGAGTCTGTAGGCAGCGAATCCATCAGCCATCACCGGCTCATGGCCGAGGTAGCGCGGGTCGGTGAAATAGATGCGGCCCTTCTCGTCGATGGTGATGTCGTTCAGCGCGTTGAACGCTTTGCCTTCGTAGAGTCCGGCCAGGATAATGCTCTTGCCGGATTTCATGTCGGTCTTGATCAGCATCCGCCCGCCGAAATCCGCACCGAGAGCCGCGAGCATATTGCCCTCGCGGTCAAATTTCAATCCGTTCGACATCCCGCTCGGCGAACGGAAGATCGTGGTTTCACCGTTCTTCGGGTTGTACTTCCAGATATTGCCGGCCTGCGCGTACTTCCCGGATAAATCGCGGCAGAACTTGGTGAACGTGATGTCGCTGAAATAGACCATCCCGTCGTGCCCGGCCGCCACACCTTCGGTCAGCATGCAGCCGCCGTCGAAAATGAGTTCCAGCTTTGCGCCCGCGGGGACGATGCTCCTGTCGCCGGCCGGTGCGGGGAAAGTCGACGGGTCCGCTGCCTGTACTGCGGCGGAAAAAGCCAGCAAAGTGCCGAGAACGGCGGCACTCCGTTTGAACAGACGCAAGGTTTCCATTATTTCCTCCAGTTGTTATGCAAGTGTCGAAGCACTTGTTTTCACTACGGACCGACGCACTAACGGGCTGTTGGTAAACTCGATGGCCGAACCAATTCTTACCACCAAGATTCTTTTCAATACCTTCTTTTCAATACCTTCCCTTCAATACCTTCTTTTCAATACCCGCTCGACGGGTGCCCTTGAGGGGTGCGCTCGACGGGTGCCCTTGAGGGGTGCACAAAGGCACCAAGAAAAACTGACAAACTACCAGGTTCCCATTTGCATTCCTTGGTGTCTTGGTGCCTTGGTGGTTAATGCATTGTATTGCCGGCGATAGCCCTTTTCAAGCGGCGCAGGCGGCACGTTCCTCGGCTTCGATGCGCCTCCACAGCGCGCGGATCATTTCCTTCATCATCAGCGCTTCCTGCCAGCGGTCTGAGAGCTCGTAGCCATCCGCGCCGGTCATGGCGTATTCCCTGGGCCCCAGCTCGCACAGGAAGGTCAGCGTCGCATCCTTCGGCGCGCGCTTGCGCCAGCTTCGGAAGCCGTACTCCCACCAGCCCATGAACAAATCCACCCAGTCCTTGTGATGCGGGAAGCTGATCTGGATCTGGACCTGCTCGCGGCTGGCGACGCGCCCGTGGAAACCCCAGCAGTTGTCAATTATGCGGTGCATGTAACTGTGGTTCACCTCGCTGATCGGCCAGGCGAACTCGCGCCCCACAACGTAGTGCGACAGGTCTCCGGTCAGGCGCAGATCCGGGAAACAGTCGAGCAGATGCATAGTGAAAAAAAGATCGGTGGTCATGCGGTCGCGGTGCGTTTCGATATGCGCCGGGATGCCGGCGTCGTGGGCGAGCCGGCGCCAGCCTTCGATGTAGGGGATGCACTCATCGAGCGAATAGGGGCGCACGTCCGGCTGCAGGTTGATGTGGTCCGCGCCCAGTTCCCTGACGTGTTCCAGGATGGGCTTGAGGTCGTCCACTTTCTGCGGGTAGCACTGCGCCTGCCAGGTCATGTTGTGGGCACGCAGGAAATCGGTGACCTCCTTCGCGTACTTGTAGTCGAAGAAGCGCACGCCGCAGCCGTCGAAGCCCGCGCCGTGGATCATGTTCAGCTTCTGGTCGAGCGTCCACTCCTGGCCGTCCGGACGGCGCCGCTCCATCGCCCACAGCGATTGGTAAATCAGCAGTTTCTGCATTTTTCCTACCCCCCTTAATTCTTCACCGCAGAGGCGCAAAGGCGCAGAGGAAACGCAGAGAAAAACAAACGAAGCGTGTCAAAAAGCGGGAGGATTCCGATTTGCCCCACCCAGTCGATATATCGTGGTGGCGCGACTAACCACCTCTTTGCCTTTTCACCTCAAGTTGTTTTGCTTTCCTTTGCGTTTCCTCTGCGCCTTTGCGCCTCTGCGGTTCAGGTTTGAGTTTAGAACACGACCACGCTGCGGATGGACTCGCCGGCATGCATCAGGTCGAAGCCCTTGTTGATGTCTTCGAACTTGAGCTTGTGGGTGATGAGGTCGTCGATGTTGATTTTCTTTTCCATGTACCAGTCCACGATCTTCGGCACGTCGGTGCGGCCGCGCGCGCCGCCGAAGGCCGTTCCCTTCCAGACGCGGCCGGTCACCAACTGGAACGGCCGGGTCGCGATCTCCGCGCCCGCCGGCGCGACGCCGATAATCACCGACACGCCCCAGCCCTTGTGGCAGCACTCCAGCGCCTGGCGCATGACTTTCACGTTGCCGATGCATTCGAAGCTGTAATCCGCCCCGCCCTTTGTCAGGTTGACGAGGTAGGGCACCAGCTCGCTCTCGGCCATGTCTTTCGGATTGACGAAGTGCGTCATGCCGAATTTCTCGGCGAGCGCCCGCCGCTTCGGATTCAGGTCCACGCCGACGATCATGTTGGCACCGGCCATGCGCGCGCCCTGCACCACGTTGAGCCCAATGCCGCCGAGGCCGAACACCACGACGTTGGCGCCCGGCTCGACTTTCGCGGTGTTGATTACCGCGCCGATGCCGGTGGTAACGCCGCAGCCGATGTAGCCGACCTTGTCGAACGGTGCGTCCTCGCGGATTTTCGCCAGCGCGATTTCGGGCACCACGGTGTAGTTGGAGAACGTCGAGGTGCCCATATAGTGGTGCAATTTCTTCCCGCCCAGCGAGAAGCGGCTGGTGCCGTCGGGCATCAGGCCCTGGCCTTGTGTAACGCGGATCGACTGGCAAAGGTTGGTCTTGTGCGACACGCAGTATTCGCACTCACGGCACTCGGGGACGTACAGAGGAATGACGTGGTCGCCTTTCTTCAGGCTCTTCACACCGGGGCCGACGTCCACGACCACGCCCGCGCCTTCATGCCCGAGGATGGACGGGAACAGCCCTTCCGGATCGGCGCCGGAAAGCGTGTACTCGTCGGTATGGCAGATACCGGTGGCCTTGATCTCGACTAGCACTTCTCCCGACTTCGGGCCCTCGAGCTGCACCGATTCGATGGCAAGCGGCGCGCCCGCCTTGTGCGCAACTGCTGCGCGTACATCCATGCCTGCTCCTCCTGAATTATTTTTTATTCGAAACGCTCACCACGGAGGACACGGAGGACACGGAGGTAAGGCAAGAGCAAAAAAGCATTCGAGAGTTAGAACCCCAAATACGCGAACGATCCACCAAAGTTGGAATTGGCGGCAGCGGGTCACGAAAGTTTGCTCCGCTTTTAACCCCAAATTGCTTCTCCTCGTTTTTGCTTTTCCTCCGTGTCCTCCGTGTCCTCCGTGGTAAAAGTTGTATGGACGCCTTGATAAAAAAACGGCGGGCAGCGCCCGCCGTTTGTTCGTGTACTGCTCAGGTCGCTGCCTTGACCTCGAAGAACCTATTGCGAAGTACAGTCTGGTTCTCGTAGATCGAACCCTGCGCCAGCGCCGGCGGCAGCGGCATGCGCACCGGCACTTTCTCGACGCGCGGCTCGAGGGTCGGCTCGCCGCACAACATGCGGCTGTTGAGCTCGTCGAGATCCTTGAAATTCACCAGCGGCCAGGCGTCGGCCGCCGCGCATTCGTACAGCAGCAGATTGCGCGGCCGCTCGGAAGTGTTCTGCGCCGAACCGTGCACCAGGCGCACGTGATGGAAAGAGCAGGTGCCGGCCTTGCCGGTGCAGGCAACCGCTTTCGAGTAATCCAGGTCGGTGGTGCGGGTGGGATCCATGGCGCCGACAAAACGCCCGTCCAGGTGATGGTCCCAGACCTTGTTCACCCGATGCGTACCAGGCATCACCAGCATCGGGCCGTTCGCGACCTCGACGTCATCGAGCATCACTCCGATGGCGAGGATGTCATCGTTGGTGTGCGGATAGAACGCCCAGTCCTGATGCCATTCCACCGGCGAGCCGTACTTGGGTGCCTTGATGTTCAGCTTCGAGCCATGCAGCCGCACGTTCGGTCCGAGCAGCGCCTTTACCACAGCCAGCATATTCGGGTGCCTGACCACCTCCCAGAACAACGGGTCCACCTTGTGCGGGGTTTTGATGCGCCGCACACGGGGATTCTCCGGGGTGTGCGTCGGCTCGAGATCATAGACGTCGTTGTGTGCGGTGACGCCGGCCGCCTTGGCGACCAGGCCGGCGATGGCGTGGCGGATCCGGTCAATCGTGGCCGCATCGAGCATGTTCTCGACCACCAGATAGCCGTTGTCGTGGTAGGACTGAATCTGTTGCTTGGTAATCACCATCGCTTCCCTTGGGAATCAATCAGGCATTCCGGAGCCGGTAAAGATAGCCCAGCAGCGCTGGCGCGGCAAGTTTCCCGCTGGTGTCGCCTTTCATCCGGCGGCTTCGTAGAACGGTAATGCCGCGCTGCGTCATTTTTTCCTCCACGGAGCGTTTCGGCAGGAGCTAGAGCGCATTACAACTTGCAATGAAGGCCCGGATCATGCCATCTTATCAACTGTCTGCAGGGTACGAACGTCGCAGTTCCCGCCCCACCAGGCAGAGCAAGAAAACCAAGAACGTGCCGCAGTCTGGCATTTTTTATCGATACCTAGGAGGAGAAACCAAAATGAAACTGTCCATATTTACGGGCGTGCTGCTGGCCGCTTTCGCGGGCTCCGCGATGGGCCAGATGATGCAGGGCGCGACCGACGACGCCGCCCTGAGCTGGGGCTTTACGAAGTGGGGCAAGGGTGACAAGGCCGGTTCCGCGAACCACACCAAGAACTCGGCCAACATCAAGCGCGCCCTGGCAACCGTCAAGCAATTCAAGGCCATCACCGTCGGCAAGTATTACCACCACGAGGCACCGGCATTCGGTCCACGCGCCTGGAGGATGGTCATTCCTGGAACCCCGCAGGGCGGGCCGTTCGGCAAGAACGCCTTGGTCTACCACGATGAGTACGTCACCACCGAAATCGGCCAGATCCAGACCCAGTTCGACGGTCCCGGCCATATCGGTGTCAACACCTCCAAGGGCATGCTGTTCCACAATGGCAACTTTGCACACGAGTCGTACGAGCGTGGCGCGGGCGGCCGTGTGATGGGCATGGGTCCGCTGGGTGTCGAGCACGTGGGTGAACTCGGTTTCGTCTGCCGCCTGGTGGTGCTGGACGCGGTGGCGTATCGCAAGTCGCAGGGCACGCTGTCGGCTTCCGCCGAGATGCTGCCGATCCCGAGAGACCCGAAGAGCCCCGGCATCGTGACCGGTGCAGACATGGCCGGCATGATCAAGGCCCAAGGCCTAGCCGACATCGCCCCGGGCGACTGCGTGGCACTGCATACCGGGCAGGGCAATACCTGGGGCAATGCCAAGTACAAGTCGATGACCACCGAGCAGCGTGCCGCCGCGCGCGCGATTTTCGCGCAAGGCGAGCCGGGCTTGGGCATCAGCGGCTGCCAGTACATGTTCGATCGCGACATCGCCCTGCAAATGGGTGACACCTCCGCCAACGACGCACAGCCCTTCGGCGAAGCGGG